>NZ_JBXUOW010000017.1:0-92009 GCF_057196645.1 Micromonospora sp. ATLC16 | reverse complement strand
GCTCAAGCTCGCCGGGGTCGAGCCGACCCCGCGCGGCGAGCGGGTCACCGACGTGGCCAGCGCCCTCGGCATCGGTGACGTGCTGGCCCGGGGGCCCCCCCCCCCCCCCCCGGGCCCCCCCGCAACAACTCCATGGTCGACGCAGACCGCGAGGCGGGCGGTCGGGGAGGGAGGGGAGAGGCGGGAAAGGGGTGGGGTCAGAGCCAGTCGTTGCGGCGGAACCAGCCGTAGAGAGTGAGCGAGACGCTGAGCATCAGGGCCAGCACCACGGGGTAGCCGTAGGTCATTCTCAGCTCCGGCATGAAGTCGAAATTCATGCCGTAGATGCCGGCGATCGCGGTCCACACGGCGGCGATGGCCGCCCAGGCCGCGATCTTGCGCATGTCGTTGTTCTGGTCGACCGTCACCTGGGCCAGTCGCGCCTGGAGGATCGAATTGAGCAGGTCGTCGTAGGAGTTGACCTGCTCGACTGTGCGGCTGAGGTGGTCCTGCACGTCCCGGAAGTAGCGGCGCACCTCCTTGGGCACGTCCCGGTTCATCTGCGAGGTCAGCGTCACCAGCGGCCGTTGCAACGGCATCACCGCCCGCTTGAACTCGACCAGTTCCCGCTTCATCTGGTAGATCCGCTGGATCCGGCCGCTGGTCTGGCGGTCGAAGACCTCCGTCTCCAGCACGTCCATGTCGTCCTCGAGCTGGTCGGCCACCTCCAGGTAGAGGTCGACGACCCGGTCCGTGATCGCGTACGCGACCGCCCAGGGACCGTTGAGCAACAGCTCCCGGCGTGCCTCCAACTCCTCGCGTACGGGCGCGAGCCGGCAGGCGTCGCCGTGCCGGACGCTGATCACGAACTGCGGGCCGATGAAGAGCATCACCTGCCCGGTCTCCACCACCTCGGAGTTCTCCGTCAGCTCGGTGTGCTCGCAGTAGCGGGCGGTGCGCAGCACCAGGAAGCTGACCTCGCCGAAACGTTCCAGCTTCGGACGCTGCTGGGCCTTGACCGCGTCCTCCACGGCCAGCTCGTGCAGCCCGTACGTGGTGGCGATCTCGGTCATCTCGGCCAACTCCGGCTCGTGCAGGCCGAGCCAGACGAAGCCTGCTTCGGCGCTGCGAGCCGCGGCCAGCGCGTCGGCGTAGTCCCAGTCGCCGGCCTGCCGTTGACCGTCGAGATAGAGAGCGCAGTCGACCACCGCGCTGCGTCGCCGGTCGACCGACGTCTGATCGGACTGCGATCCGTCCGGGCTGAGCCGGCGCGTCATGGCCCGCACGGGTGACCAGTTCCGGGGCCGCAGGGCGCGGCCCCCGTTGGCGTTCGTGCTCCGGTTGCCGGTGGTGGCCGGGCCGTCCGGGGAGGTCGTCCCCGCGCGTCGCGTCCGCTCCGTCATCATGTCCTCCCCCCGCCGGCTGCGGTTTGCAGGTTACGCCGCCGCAGTGATCATCGCCGGGTGGGCGGGGTGGCGCCGGACGGACCGGACCGCATCGGGGGGTGAGGGGGCGATCCGGCCCGCCCGGCGCCGTGGGGGCGGGGGTTGGGCACACGCGTCGTGAGTGACGCTCGCAGCATTGTGGGCTGCGAGTCGCTTCAGCGGGAGCCCCGGGCCGGCCGGTACCGCCTTTCTGTCAGAAAGCCGACAGAAATTCAGCCGCGTACCGCCTTCATCGCCTCGGCCAGCCGCCGAACCCCCTCCTCGATCCGATCCGCGGTGACCGCCGAATAGGCCAGCCGGAGGGCGGACCGGCCACCGTCGACGACGAAGTCGCTGCCCTTGACCACCGCGACGCCACGCTCGGCCGCCGCCGGGGCGAGCCGGTCGACCGCCACGTCCTCCGGCAGCTCGACCCAGAGGAAGTAGCCACCGTCCGGCTCCACGAACCGGGCCTCCGGAATGTGCCGGCGCAGCGACTCGGCGAGCACCGTGGCGCGCTCACCGAGGGCCGCCCGGACCGTCTCGATCGAACGCCCGAGGTCCCCCGAGACGCAGAACTGGTGCACGATGGCCTGGGAGACCATGCCGGGAGAGATGTAGAGGCTGGTCGCCTTCTTCGCGATGTCGCCGATCAGGTCCGCCGGGCCCACCAGGTAGCCCACCCGTACCCCCGGGCAGACGGTCTTGGTGAAGCTGGAGGCGTGTACGACCACGTTGCGGGTGTCCATCGACAGCATCGACGGCAGCGCCTCGCCCCGGAACCGGATGTCCGCGTACGGGTCGTCCTCGAAGATCGTGAAACCGAACTGCGCGGCCAGGTCCAGTAGTTCGCGGCGCTTCTCCAGGGACAGCGTCACGCCGGCCGGATTCTGGTAGTTCGGGATGACGTGCGCCAGCCGGGGGCGTACCCCGGACTCCAGCAGCTTGCGCAGCTCGGCGGTGTCCAGACCGTCCGGCTGGATGGTGACGGCGTGCAGCTCACTGCCCATGTTCCGCAGGTTCAGCAGGGTGCGGTCGTAGGTGGGACGCTCCACCACCACCGCGTCGCCGGGGCGGACCAGGTGATCGAAGAGAAAGGCGTCGGCCTGCAACGATCCGTTGGTGACCAGCACCTGCTCCGCCTCGACACCGTGCTTTTCGGCGATCCACTTCCGGAGCGGTACGTAACCGACGGAGTTGCCGTACGCGGTCACTCCGGCGGGG
Source organism: Micromonospora sp. ATLC16 (assembly GCF_057196645.1). Lineage (NCBI taxonomy): Bacteria > Bacillati > Actinomycetota > Actinomycetes > Micromonosporales > Micromonosporaceae > Micromonospora > Micromonospora sp. ATLC16. The sequence continues at coordinate 89,382 of NZ_JBXUOW010000017.1, read as the reverse complement.
TCGGCGTCGAAGGCGCGGACGGCGGCGGCCTTGAGCCCCTCGACATCGACGATGTCCAGTGAGGGGGCGCCACGGGCGAAGGAGATCAGCTGCTCGGCGGTCATGGCTGTTCAGCGTACGGGCGCAGGTGGGACGTGCGCGGAAGGCACGGCGATGTCCGCATCCTGAGCCACCGGGTCGGGTGAACTGTCGCGATCGGTGGCCGACCCGCACCTGTCGACTGTGCGGCAGATCAGGGCGGATCAGGCCGGAAGGCCGACCGGTTCGTGCTGCGGGCGTCGCGACGTCCCCGCGACCCGCAGGCCCAGCAGAGTCATCAGCTGTCCCCAGTCGAAGTAGGACCGCCAGGCGGCGATCCGGCCCCGACGCACCCGGACCACGTCCACCACCTCCCAGGCGACGTCCCGTCCGGTGGGCGCGACGGTCCCGAAAGGGGTGTGCAGCACGCCGGTGTGCGTGCCGGTCAGCAGGTGCTCGACCGCCGCTCCACCGGCCGTGCGTACCGCACCGAGCGGCTCGACCCGCAGGTCGGGAAAGGCGCCCGTCCAGGTACGCAGCAGGGCCGGCAACTCGGACGGAGGCACCGTGACGCCGGGCATGGCGAAGCGCGCGTCCGCCGCGTACAGCTCCGGCAGGCGAGCGACGTCGCGCCGCAGGAGCATCTCGTACTGCTGCTGGATCAACCGGTCCGCGCCACGCATCACGCCTCCCCACGCGGGACACGATCGGCCCGCGCCCGCAACAGGGGCATTACCCGCCGGCCAGCCCGCTCAACCCGTTACCCGCAATGGTGAGCCTCGTAGGTTTCCAGGACAAGACCGGACATCGTCGCGGCGGGACGGTCACGGCTACTGTTCTTGACGTGTCCACCGAGCCGCTGCGCTGCGCCGGAGCGCTGATCGTCGCCCCCGACGGACGCCTGTTCTTCCAACGCCGCTCGCCGCACCGGCGACTCTTCCCCAACTGCTGGGATATCGTCGGCGGGCACCTCGAACCGGACGAGTCCGTGCACGACGCGCTGCGCCGGGAGGTCACCGAGGAGACCGGCTGGCGGGTGTCCGAGGTGCTCGCCGAGGTCGGCGAGTACCGCTACGTCGGGGACGACGGCCTGGCCCGGATCGAGAGCGACTGGCTGGTCCGGGTCGACGGTGAGCTGACCGCGCCCGTGCTGGAGGCGGGCAAGCACACCGAGTACCGCTGGCTCGGTCCCGACGACCTCGACCTGCTCGACGAGCACCGTGACGTCAACGACGGGTTGATTCGGCACATCGCCGAGCGGGCCTTCGCCGTCCTGCGGTCCATCGGTTCGTGAGCGACACGGTCGAGCTTGCTCCGCACCGGTACGCGGCGTTGGTGGCACCCGCCGTGGACCGGGTTTTCACCGCGGCCATGCAGGCCGGTCGGCACGGTGGCGGGGCCGAACTGAGCCAGCGGTACGGCGGACCGCCCGCCACCGGCTTCCTGGTGGAACTGCGCACCCGGCTGGCCGTACCGGGTGGCACGGTCGACGGACGGGGGTTCGCCGCGGTGACCCGCTACCGGGACCCGACCGCCTGCCGGCGCAGTCTTGACCGGCACGTCGCCTACGGCATGGTGCACCGGCGGCCGGACGGCGAGCTTGCCGCCACCGAGCGGGGCCTGGCCTTTCTCACCGAGCTGTACCAGGTGCACGCCGAGGTCACCGAGGAGCTGTGGGCCGGCCACCACGACCGGATGCTGCGGCTGGTGCAGGTCACCGGCCGGCTGTTGGCCGTCGCGCAGGGCGGCGCGGCGTTCCACGCGGTGGCGCCACCGCACGAGCCGGACGGCGCCCCGCCCGGCCTGCTGCTGCTCAACCGGATCGGCGCGCTGCGCTACCACCGGGCCGACGCGCACGCCGCCGCCTGGGCGGCCGCCGGGCACACCGCGGTGAGCATCGGGGAGCTGCCCGACGGTCCGCAGCGTCAGGCCATCGAGCTGGAGACCGACCGCCGGGCGGCCGGACCGTACGCCGTGCTGACCGCCGAGGAACGGTTGACCATGCTCGCCGACCTGGCGGCTCTGCCCGGCTGACCGGGATGCGCGCCGGCCGCTGGCCGCTGACCGGCGGCAGCGCCGCCACGGGCGGCGCTATCCTCCTTCGGTGAACGCCGCGAGAACAGGAAACGATGCCGGCATGGTCGGAATGGTGCTGGCAGCTGGCGCAGGTCGCCGGCTGCGCCCGTACACCGACACGCTACCCAAGGCGCTGGTGCCGGTGGATGGCGAGATCACCATCCTCGACATCGCGTTGCGCAACCTGGCCGAGGTGGGGCTCACCGAGATCGTGGTGGTGGTCGGCTACGCCGCCGACGCGGTCCGCGAACGCCGGGCCGAGCTGGAGCGCCGGTACGGCGTCACGATCACCCTGGTTTCCAACGACAAGGCCGAGGAGTGGAACAACGCGTACTCCCTCTGGCTGGCGCGTGCCTGGTTCTCCCGGGGCGTTCTGCTGGTCAACGGCGACACCGTGCACCCGGTGAGCATCGAGAAGACCCTGCTGGCCGAACGCGGGCCCGGCCTGCTGCTGGCGATCGACGCCATCAAGCCGCTGGCCGAGGAGGAGATGAAGACCACCTTCGACGCCGCCGGCCAACTCACCCGGATCACCAAGCTGATGGACCCGGGCGAGGCGTACGGCGAGTACATCGGGGCCACCCTCATCGAGCCGCAGGTGGCCGAGGCGCTCGCCGACGCCCTGGAGGCGACCTGGCGACGCGACCCGAACCTGTACTACGAGGACGGGTACCAGGAGTTCGCCGACCGTGGCGGCGAGGTCCGGGCCGCGCCGATCGGTGACGTGGCGTGGGTCGAGGTCGACAACCATGCCGACCTGGCCCGGGCGCGGGAGATCGCGTGCCGCTACTAGCCCGTACCGTCACGACGCCGCTGTCGATCGAGGTCCGCCGGGGTGCGGTCGCCGACCTCGGCTCGCTGCTGGCCGACCGCCGGATCTCCAGCGGCGGCGACGTCGCGGTGGTGGTCGGCCCGGGTCAGGGCGAGAAGATCGTCGAGCTGTGCCGTCCCTCGCTCGGGTCGGCCGACGTGTTCACCGTCGCTGGCGGCAGCGTCGATTCCGCGAACGAACTCGGCGACCAGCTGCGCCGCCGCAACTACGACGCCGTCGTCGGCATCGGCGGTGGGAAGACCATCGACACCGCCAAGTACGCCGCCACCCGCTACGGCATCCCGATGGTCACCGTGGCGACCAGCCTCGCCAACGACGGGATCGCCTCCCCGGTGGCGTCGCTGACCCACGAGGGCGGCAAGGGCTCGTACGGGGTGCACATCCCGATCGCCGTCCTGGTCGATCTCGACTTCGTGGAGAACGGACCGGATCGGCAGACCCAGGCCGGCATCGGCGACGCGGTGAGCAATCTCAGTGCCTGCGCCGACTGGGAACTGGCCCACGAGGTCCGCGACGAGCCGATCGACGGGCTGGCCGTGACGCTGGCCCGTACCGGGGCGGAGGCGCTGGTCAACCATCCCGGGAAGATCACCGACGACGGGTTCCTGACCACGCTTGCCGAGGCGCTGATCCTGGGCGGCATCTCGATGTCGATCTGCGGTTCCAGCCGACCGGCCAGCGGCGGCGACCACGAGATCTCGCACGCGATCGACCGCCTCTTCCCGGGTACCGCCTCGCACGGGGAGCAGGTCGGGCTCGGCGCGTTGTTCTGCACCTTCCTCCGGGGTGACCTGGAACGGTTCGGCCAGCTCACCCGCTGCCTGCACCGGCACGGGCTGTCCACCCGCCCGGCCGACCTCGGGCTCACCGACGAGCAGTTCGTCGAGGCGGTGGCCTTCGCCCCGCACACCCGGCCCGACCGTTACACGATCCTCGAACACCTGGCGCTGTCCGCCGACGACCTTCACACCCGGCTGGGAGACTACGTTGACGCCCTCCGTGAGCACCTTGGCTGAGCCGTCCCACCCCACGGTCGCCGACTTCCACCGGGTGAACCGGGGCGGTGGCCTGTTCAGCGAGTCGGTCAGCCAGTGGATCGGCGCGGTCTTCGCGCTGGTCGCCCAGCGTCTCGGGCTCCGGCCGACCGCGCTGACCATCACCAACCTGTTGCTCGGGCTGGCCACCTCGGTCACCGTGGTCGCCCTCGCCGGCCCGGTCGCCGCCGGGGACGTGCCGGCTCCGGTGGTCGGGCTGGTCGCGCTCTTCGGCTGGCAGATCGCATACGCCCTGGACTGCGCCGACGGTCAGCTGGCCCGGGTGACCGGGCAGGGCAGCGCGGCCGGCGCCCGGGTCGACGTGCTCTGTGACGTGGCCGCCCAGATCGCCCTGGTGGCGGCGTTGTCCGCGACCGCCGTGGCGCAGCGCCCGTCGACGCCGGCCTGGCTGCTGGCCGCGTTCGCCGGCACCTGGATGGTCAACCTGGTCACCTCGGTGATGCAGTCTGGCCCGAACGCGGCCAGCATGGTCACCTCCACCAGCCTGCCGGTACGCCTGGTGAAGCTGGTCCGCGACTACGGCGCGGTCATCTTCGTGGCCGCCCTGGTCCTGGCGCTAGCCCCAGCCCTCACCCTCTGGGTCATGTTCGCCTTCACCGCAGTAAACGGCGGCTTCCTCCTGGCCAGCATCGCCTTCTCCGCCCGCTCCAGCCTCCGCTGACCGACGTCGCGGCACCCGATCACCCATACCGTTGATCATGAGCTTGGCGGCAGTACCTGATCTTCAAGGTGCCGCTAACCTCATGATCAACGGTATGGGTCAGGGGCTGGTGAGGGAGGCGTAGACGGCTAGGAGGCGCTTGGTGACCACGTCGGGGTGGAAGGTGCGCTCGTAGCGGGACCGAGCCGAGGCGGACAACGCGGCGGCCCCCGCGCTAGCCATCGGCAGCGCGGCGGCCAGCGCGGCCGGCTCCGGCGACACCACCCAACCGGCCTCGCCGACCACAATCCCCGCCGGCAGTGCGCCCGCTTCGGCCCCCTTGTCCCGGCCACCCGAACTCGTCGGGGCACCGGGGATCGCCGGGGCGGCGGCTGAGGCGACGGCGGCCGGGCCGGTGCCGGCGGGTTCCCGGGGAGTGTCCGCGCCGACCAGGTAGGGAATGCCGCCGAGTGCGGTACCGAGCACCGGTCGACCACTGGCCAGCGCCTCGATGATCACGGTAGGCAGTACGTCGTGCCAGGTGGAGGTGGCCAGCACCACGGCGGTCGCGGCCAGCGCCGCGCGGACACCCGCCCGGTCCAGCGAACCGAGGTACGTCACGTCGGCGCGCTCGGCCGCCAGCGCTTCGACAAGCGGGCGCAGCTCACCGTCCCCGGCGACGCGAAGTGGACCCAGCGCGCCGTCCGGGTGTCGCCGCCAGGACTCCACCAGCAGGTCGAGCCCCTTCTCGGGGGAGAGCCTGCCGAGGAACAGGAAACCCTGGCCGAGCGGTGCGGGCGTGCCGGGGTCCGGAATCCCGTTCGGCTTCACCACGATACGCGAATCGGGGATGCCGTAGTCGCGCAGATGGTCGGCGACCGCGGTGGTCAGGGCGATGAACCGGTCCACCGACTTCCAGGTGCCCCGGTGCACGGCCAGGGTGGTGGCCATCAGCGCGCTCTGCGCCCGTGACCCCCGGTAGCAGCGGTGCACCACCGCGGGCACACCCAGGGCCCGGCCCCGGCAGTCCTGGCAGATCATGCCGTCGCGGAAGTACAGCCCCGACGAGCAGACCTGCCGGTAGTTGTGCACCGTCTGCACGACGGGCACCCCGTGTCGGTGAGCGGTCCGCACCACCCAGGGCGACAACAGCGGGTACGGGTTGTGCAGGTGCAGCACGTCCGGGCGGTGCTCGGTGAGCAGTCGGGACAGCTCCTGCTGGGCTCGGGGGGCGTAGATCGGGGAGATCGGCAGCAGCGCCTTCGCCGTCATCGGCATCGTCGGGATCTCGTCGGAGCTGCGCAGGAACGGCAGCACCTCCACCCCGGCGGCGGTGATCTGGGCGATCTCGGCGTCGACCACGGTGTTCTCGCCGGAGGGCTGAGCTTCCCGGTACCGGTTGTGCGCCACCACGATTCTCACGGAAAAGAAGGCTACCGTTGGACGATGCCCGAACTACCGGAGGTGGAGGCGCTCGCCGGTTACCTGCGACAGCGCGCGGTGGGCCGGCGGGTCGACCGCCTGGAGGTCGCCGCGATCAGCGCCCTGAAGACGTACGACCCGGCGCCGACCGCCGTCGCGGGCCGGGCGGTGACCGACGCACGGCGGCACGGCAAGTTCCTCGACGTGGTCTTCGACGGCGGCCCGCACCTGGTGGTCCACCTGGCCCGCGCCGGCTGGCTGCGCTACCGGGAGGCGTTCGCCTCGGCCGTCCCGTTGCGGCCCGGCAAGGGACCGATCGCGATCCGGGTACGCCTCGACGACGGCTCCGGCTTCGATCTGACCGAGGCCGGTACGCAGAAGAAACTCGCCGCCTACCTGGTCACCGATCCGCAGGCGGTGCCCGGGGTGGCCAAGCTCGGGCCGGATGCCCTCTCGGCCGACCTCGCCACCTTCGCCGGTGCGCTGCGTGGCCGCCGGGGCCAGGTCAAGGGGGTGCTCACCGACCAGGCGGTGCTCGGCGGGGTCGGCAACGCGTACTCCGACGAGATCCTGCACACCGCGAAGCTGTCGCCGTTCGCGTTGACCGACCGGCTGACCGACGACCAGATGGCGACCCTGCACGCGGCGACCCGCCGGGTGCTCGGCGAAGCGGTGACCCGGTCGCTGGGGCAGCGGGCCGCGGAGTTGAAGGGCGAGAAGCGGTCCGGCCTCAAGGTGCACGCCCGCACCGGATTGCCCTGTCCCGTCTGCGGAGACACCGTCCGGGAGGTCTCGTTCGCCGACTCCAGCCTCCAGTACTGCCCCACCTGTCAGACCGGCGGCAAGCCCCTTGCTGACCGACGGCTGTCCCGACTTGTACGGTGAGTGACACCACTGCCGATTACGGAGCGGAATCGGACGCGCGGTACGCAACCACCGGTCCGGCGCTCTACCCGCGCCGCAATCCATCGGTATAGTGGCCCGGTCCCCGGCCTACAAATGGCGTGGGGCGGCCAGATCCCAGGCGGTAGGTGGGTGCCGCACAAAGTCCCTCGGGTCGGCGACGGAACGGAACTCGCGTGGGAAACTGGAACGGTGGGCGACCCGGGCGGTCACGGCGAGTGAACGCAGCGGGTCATGCGGGAGGACATGGGTGAGGTGACGACCAGCCTCCAGCGCCCGGTGACCAACGAAGGCCGGAGCAGACTCGTGCGGCACGTCGACAGCTTCGAGATCCAGCCGCCGGACCCGCCGTCCCCGAACGGCGTACCCCGAACGGCGTGGGCCCGGGCCCGGCGGCGGGTGTCGCGCTGGCACCGGCCCTACACGGCGATCCTGCTGCTGCTCGACTTCGCCGCCGCGGCCTTCGCCAGCTACACCGCGATCCGCACCTTCGACCAGGCCACCGCGGGTTTCCACCTGGCCCAGAACGAGAACGACCCGACCTGGTTCTACACCGTCGCGTTCGTGCTGCTGCCACTCGGCTGGCTGGTCATCCTCTGGTTCAACGGCACCTACGACCGGCGCTGTCTCGGGCTCGGGCCGGACGAGTTCAAGCGGGTGATCCGGGCCGGGGTGACCGTCTGCGCCGCGGTGTCGTTCCTCGCCTTCGCCACCAACACCAACCTGTCCCGGTTCACCGTCGGCACGGCGCTGTTGCTGGCGCTGCTGCTGATCCTGCTGGGCCGGATCCTGGCCCGCTTCGTGCTGCACACCTTCCGGCGCAACACCCAGCAGGCGGCGCACCGGATGGTGCTGGTCGGCACCCTGCCGGAGTGCCTGGAGGTGTACAGGGCGGTCACCCGTACCCCGGCCGCCGGGCTGGTTCCGGTCGCCATCCACATCACCGACGGGTACGCGGCGGCCAAGGGCGTGCAGACCCCGGTTCCGGTGTACGCCGGTCGGGACGTGCTGGCCCTGGTGCGCGAGGTGGGCGCGGACACCATCGCGGTCTCTGGCTTGGCCAGCGCAGAGCCCGGTGAGCTGCGCCGCCTGGCCTGGCAGTTGGAGGGCTCCGGAGTCGACCTGGTGGTGGCCCCGCAGCTGACCGACATCGCCGGTCCCCGGGTGCACATCCGCCCGATCGAGGGCCTGCCGCTGCTGCACGTCGAGGAGCCCACGCTCTCCGGGCCGGCGCTGCTGGCCAAGAACATGATGGACCGGGTCGCGGCCGGGCTCGGACTGCTCGCGCTGATTCCGGTATTCATCGCGATCGCCATCGCGATCCGGATCTCCGACCCGGGTCCGGTCTTCTTCCGGCAGCCCCGGGTCGGGCACGAGGGGCGCACGTTCCGGGTGTGGAAGTTCCGGACCATGTACGTCGACGCGGAGGATCGGCTGGCCAGCCTGGTCGACCAGAACGAGACCGACGGCATGCTGTTCAAGATGAAGCAGGATCCCCGGGTCTTCCCGGTGGGCCGCTTCCTGCGCGCCTCGTCGCTGGACGAGCTGCCGCAGCTGATCAACGTCCTCAAGGGTGAGATGTCCCTGGTCGGGCCGCGTCCGCTGCCCGCCGACGACGGCGACTTCCTGGGTGATGTGCGACGCCGGCTGCTGGTCCGCCCGGGCATGACCGGCCTGTGGCAGGTGTCCGGTCGCTCCGATCTCTCCTGGGACGAGGCCGTCCGGTTGGACCTGTACTACGTCGACAACTGGTCGCTGGCGTACGACCTGAGCATCCTGTGGCGCACGGTAGGCGTGGTGGTGGCGCGCAAGGGCGCGTACTGACCGGTGCCCACCCCTTTCCCACAGCGTCCGCAACCAGCAGGATCGTCGACGTGGGTGGCAACATCTCCGCCGTGATCGGCGTCTTCTCCCTGGTCGGTGCGCTGGCCGGGGCGCTGTTCGCGGTCGGCCGGCTACGCGGGCGGCGCGGCATCGCCACGCCCGGACAACGGGCCACCTACGAGGTGCTGCACACCGCCGGGCTGGCGGCCGAACCGCTGCGTGCCGGGCTGAATCCGGCCGGCGCGGCAAAGGCCGCCCGCCACCTGCGCACCCTGGTCGGCGCGGAAGGGCTGGCGTTGACCGACACCGACGACCTGCTCGCGCTCGACGGACGCGGCGCGCACCACCGGGAGCAGCTGCGGACCGCCGCCCGGCGGGTGATCGCATCCGAGCGTTCCACCGTGCTGGGCGAGGCGGAGCTGACCTGCGACCGGATCGACTGCCCGGTCCGGGGCGCGGTGGTGGCCCCGCTCGGTGGGGCGTCCGGCCGGATCACCGGCGCGCTGGTCGCCGTCACCGACGGCGCACCGGCACCCGGTCTGCTCCGGGCCACCCTGGAGACCGCCCACTGGGCCGGCAGCCAACTGGCCCTGGCGGAGCTGGACTCGTCCCGGGAACGCCTGGCCCGGGCCGAGGTACGCGCCCTGCGCGCCCAGATCAGCCCGCACTTCATCTACAACGCGCTGACCGCGATCGGCTCCTTCGTCCGCACCGATCCGGAACGGGCCCGGGAGCTGATCCTGGAGTTCGCCGAGTTCACCCGGTACTCGTTCCGGGCGCACGGCGAGTTCACCACGCTGGCCGAGGAGCTGCGTTCGATCGACCGCTACCTGACCATCGAGCGGGCAAGGTTCGGGGACCGGCTTCAGGTACGGCTCCAGATCGCCCCCGAGGTGCTGCCGGTGACCCTGCCGTTCCTGTGCCTGCAACCACTTGTCGAGAACGCGGTACGCCACGGGTTGTCGCGCAAGCCGGGCACGGGCATGGTGAGCATCGAGGCCCGGGATGCGGGTGCCGAATGCCACATAACGGTGGAGGACGACGGGGTGGGGATGGATCCGGCCACGCTGACCGCGGGGATCGCCGAGCTGGCCGGGTCGACCGGCGACCCGGGGGACGATCCGGGGCAGCACGTCGGGTTGTCGAACGTCGACGAGCGGTTGCGCTCGGTCTTCGGCGACGGCTTCGGCCTGGTCGTCGAGACCGGTGTCGGCTCGGGCACGAGGGTGAGCATGCGGGTGCCGAAGTTCCATCCCGGCGTACGGGCGGGTTCGTGACCGGCTCCGGCCCGCCCGCCACCACCGGCTTCCTGCGGGTGCTGGCGGTCGACGACGAGCCACCGGCACTTGACGAGTTGGCGTACCACCTGCGGGCCGACCCCCGGGTGGCCCGGCTGTACACGGCCGGCGACGCCACCGAGGCGCTGCGGGTGCTCCGCGACGACGACGTGGACGTGGTCTTCCTGGACATCCGGATGCCCGGCCTGGACGGGATGGAACTGGCCCGGGTGTTGCGCCGGTTCGCCCGGCCACCGGCGATCGTCTTCGTCACCGCCTACGACGACGGCGCGGCGGACGCCTTCGACCTGGGCGCCACCGACTACGTACGCAAGCCGGTGCGGGCGGAACGGCTCGCCGAGGCGCTGCGCCGGGTGGTCGGTTCGCGGGTGGTGCCGGCCCACCCGGCGGCCCTGGCCAGGGCGGAACAGGATCCGACTATCCCGGTGGAACTGGCCGGTACCACCCGGATGTTGCCGCGCTCGGCGGTGCGCTGGGTGGAGGCGCAGGGCGACTACGCCCGGCTGCACACCGCGGAGGGTTCGCATCTGGTGCGGGTGTCGCTGGCAACACTCGCCGAGCGGTGGGCCGACGCCGGGTTCGTCCGGATCCACCGGTCGTACCTGGTGCAGCTACGACTCATCGCCGAGCTGCGTCTGGTCAACTCCGGGTACGTGGTAGTGGTCGATGGCTCGGAACTGCCGGTCAGCCGACGACACACCCGGGAGTTGAAGGACCGGCTGGTCCGGGCCGCGAAACAGGAGTGGAACCGGTGACGAGGTACGTCCGGCGATTGCCGGTACCATAAAGATCATCGTTGCTCTATCCTCCTGGTGCCGGTCCGACACGGGGCGCAGGACCGGGCGCAGGCGCAGTGCCTGCCTGAGCCGCCCCGCACCCTCAGGTTTGGACAGCTATGCATATCCCCCTCATCCGCCGGGCCGCCCTGGCCTGCCTAACAACGGCCGCCGTGCTCTTGCCGGGCGCCACACCCGCGCTTGCCGACACCAAAGGCACGATAAGCGGCCGGTTGACCACCGCCGCCGGCGCCGCCGCGCCGGACGCCCGAGTCGTCGTCTATCGCACCGGCCAGGACGACATCGTGGCCAGCACGTTGACCGGCGCCGATGGCGCCTACACGCTGCCTGCGCTGAACCCTGGTTCCTACACCGTCGCATACTGGCCCGCCAGCGGACCGGAACAGTTCTACCGGCAGCAGTTGCGACCCTGGGATGCCGACCCGGTCACCGTGACCGCGGGCGAGACGACCACCGTCGACGAGCAGTTGCTGGCCACCGGCACCATCTCCGGCCAGCTCTTGGACGCCACCGGTGAACCCGTCTTCGACCTGCTGGTGCTCGCCATCGGGGACGACTCCGGCCAGGTGGGCACCGCACGCACCGACGAAGACGGCCGGTACGAGATGGACGTGGTCGCGGGCCGGTACCGGGTGAGCTTCGAGCCGATCGAAGGCTTCGACCAGAGCCAGTACGTGCCGGGGCAGATCGACAAGGACAGCGCGACCCTCTTCGAGGTCGTCAACGGCGAGCGGGTCGTGGCCGACGACACCGTCCTGCCCGCGGGCACGCTGTCCGGCCGGTTCACCACCGCCGCCGGGACACCGTTGCCGGACGCGGACGTCTACGTCTACGCGCCGGACGGGTACAGCGTGCAGTTTCTCCAGACCGACGCCGACGGCGCGTTCGAGACCCAGCTTCTCGCCGCCTCCTACCACGTCGGCCTCTACGTCAACGAGCGGCACCAGTACTACCCGGGGCAGACCGATCCCGACCAGGCCGAACTGGTCACTGTGCGCGGCGGCGAGCAAACCGCGATCACCGACAGCCTGCTGGGCACCGGCTCCGTACGGATCAGCGCGGTGGACTCGGTGACCGGAGCACCGGTGGCCAACTTCTGCGCCCACGACGGGTGCAGCAACGGCAGCGGCCGGGTGACCATCAGCGACCTGACGCAGGGCCGGCACGACATCTACGTGTACGCGCCCGACCGCCGGTACTTCCCCCGGGAGCGCACCGACGTACGGGTGCGCGCCGACCAGACCACCGAGCTGACCATCAAGCTCCGTCCGGGCGCGGTCATCACCACCACCGTCCTGGACCGGCAGAGCGGCTCGCCCGTCTCCGGGATCTGCCTGGACGCCTTCGCGCCCAAACGGGCGACGCTGCGGGACGGCTACGGCAATTGCAGCAACCACAGCGGTCAGGTTCGCGTCGGTCCGCTCACCACCGGGGAGTACAAGCTCTTCGCCGTACCGCAGAACACGACGTACGGCCGGCAGTGGGTGGGCCCCGATGGCGGCACCGGCGACGAGCGGGAGGCGGCGACCGTCACCGCCACCGTCGGCCAGGTGGCCACCGGTCCGGTGATCCAGCTGGACCGGGCGGGCCAGGTCACCGGCCGGGTGACCGATGCCGAGACCGGCGCTGCCCTGCCGGACGTCAACGTCTCGGTGCTCACCGGTCATCCTGGCATCGGCGCCGAGGACGCGGTCACCGATGAACAGGGCGACTACACGTTGAGCCGGCTCGGCCCGTACGAGTGGCCGGTGGTCTTCAGCCGTTGGGGGTACGCGACCGTGTGGTCCGGCGGTGCGGCGAGCCGGTTCACCGCGACTCCGGTGCAGGTGGGTGCGGGCGCCACCGCTACCCTCGACGCGACGCTCGGGCGTGGCGTGCAGCTCACCGGCACTTTCCGCGACACCGGAGGCACGCCACTGCGCAGCGGCAGGGTGCTCGCCCATAGCGTGGACACCGGCGACTACGCCGCTAGCGGCTCCGTCTCCAACGGTAAGTTCACCATGCAGCTGACCGGCCGGCAGCGGATTTTCTTCAGCTACGAAGTGTACTTAGACGATGGGCAGAGTTACTCGGGCCGGTACCAGGTGACCGACCCGGACGGCACCCGACGGCTGGCCCGGTTCACCGTGCCCGCATCGGGTTCGATGACCGCTGATCTGGTCATCCCGACCAGCTGATGGCACGGCCCGGGGGCGGCTGTCGCCCCCGGGCCGTGCGGTTGTCCACAGCTCCACCTCGTTATCCACAAGTTGTCCACAGGCCCCTTGACAATCCCGTCCGGCGGACCAGACTGCCGAGATGGCCGCCGAGGATGCACCGCCGGCACCCCGCCGACCCGAACCCGCCGCAACCTCCGATGCGACCGCCGGATCCGGGCCACCCGCGCGTACCCGGGTGGTGTTGGCCGAGGTGTCCCGTCGGTCGCACTGGCCCGCCGGCACCCACACCGAGCTGACCCAGCAGACCCGGGTCGGTGAGGCGCTCGTCCGTGGCCTGGTCCGCGCTCAGCTGGCGCTGGCCCTGCAACTGTCGGCGGTGGTGCTGGTCGGGCTGGGCGGGCTGCCCTGGCTGTTCGCCATCGCACCCTCGGTCGGCCGGATGACCGTGCTCGGTGTCAACCTGCCGTGGCTGCTGCTCGGGGTGCTCTCCTTCCCGTTCCTGGTGGCCGTCGGGTGGACGTACGTCCGACTGGCCGAGCGCAACGAGCAGGACTTCACCGACCTGGTCCAGCGGCCGGAACGCTGACGTGGGCAACGACCTCGTCGTACCGGCGATCGTGGCGGTCACCCTGGTCACCGTCGCCATCGGCTTCTACGGGCTGCGGCTGGCCCGCACCACCTCCGACTTCCTGGTCGCCTCCCGGGTGGTCAGCCCCACCTGGAACGCTGCCGCGATCGGCGGCGAGTACCTGTCGGCGGCGAGTTTTCTCGGCGTCGCCGGGCTGATCCTCAAGTACGGCGTGGACGTGCTCTGGTACCCGGTCGGGTTCGCCGCCGGATACCTGGCCCTGCTGCTGTTCGTGGCCGCGCCGCTGCGCCGGTCCGGCGCGTTCACCCTGCCCGACTTCTGCGAGCTGCGGCTCGGATCCCGTCGGCTACGGACGCTGGCCACCGTCTTCGTGATCTTCATCGGCTGGCTCTACCTGGTGCCGCAGCTCCAGGGCGCCGGCCTGACGCTGGCCACGCTGGCCGGCTCGCCGTACCCGGTCGGCGCGCTTGTGGTGGCCGCCGTCGTGACCGCGAACGTGGCCCTGGGTGGGATGCGGGCGGTCACCTTCGTGCAGGCGTTCCAGTACTGGCTCAAGCTGACCGCGCTGGCCGTACCGGCGATCTTCCTGGCCCTGCAGTGGCAGACCGACGGCCGTCCGGCGGTGACCCCGCCCGAGGGGGCAACGTTCCGGACGGCGACCACCGTCGTGGTCGAGCAGCGCGCGGTGCTCACCCTCGCCGACGGACAGACCGTTGAGGTACGCCCCGGCGACGAGCTGAGCTTCGCCGAGGGTGAACCGGTGCCGGAGGTCTCCGGGGTGGCCAACGGGGCCACCGACTGGCTGCTGCCCAGCGACGCGGGTTCCGACGACCGGGGGTTGTTCGGCACGTACTCGCTGATCCTGGCCACCTTCCTGGGCACCATGGGGCTGCCGCACGTCCTGGTGCGCTTCTACACCAACCCCGACGGGGGCTCGGCCCGTCGGACCACCCTGGTGGTGCTGGCCCTGGTCGGGGTCTTCTACCTGCTGCCCACGATCTACGGCGTGCTGGGCCGGATCTACACACCGCAGCTGCTGGTCACCGGCCAGACCGACGCGGTGGTGGTGCTGCTGCCCGAGGCGGCGCTCGGCGCGGGGACCACCGGCCGCCTGCTGGCGGCGCTGGTCGCCGCCGGGGCGTTCGCGGCCTTCCTGTCCACCTCGTCCGGGCTGCTCACCAGCGTCGCCGGGGTGATCTCCACCGATGTGCTCGGTCGAGGCTCGGTGCGCGGCTTCCGACTGGCCACGGTGATCGCCGGGGTGGTGCCGACGGTACTCGCCCTCAACGTCTCCGGCCTGGACGTCTCGCAGGTGGTGGGTCTGGCCTTCGCGGTCGCCGCGTCCAGCTTCTGTCCGCTGCTGGTGCTCGGCATCTGGTGGCGGGGTCTCACCGACGCGGGCGCCGCCGCCGGGATCCTCGTCGGCGGCGGCGCCGCCGTGACGTCGGTCCTGATCACCGTCCTCGGCCCGGCCATGACCGGCTGGCCGGCCGCCCTCATCGCCCAGCCGGCCGCCTGGACGGTGCCGCTGGCCTTCACGGTGATGATCGCGGTCTCGCTGGCCACCCGTCGCCGTGCCCCGGCCGACATCGGCCGCACCATGCTCCGCCTGCACGCCCCCGACGCCCTCCGCTCGTGAGGCAGGGCGCTCGTGGCACCGGGCCGGCGGTTGTCGGCATCGGCAATGAGCGGCGGATCCTCCTCGGTCGGGCAGCGGGCTGGTCGTGACCGGATACGGTCGGGCGCATGACTGGTGAGCACCCGGCGCTGGCGCTGCGCGGCCTGGCCAAGAGCTTCGATCGCAAGGTCGCGGTGACCGGCGTGGATCTCGACGTCCCGGCCGGCTCGTTCTACGGGCTGCTCGGCCCGAACGGCGCCGGCAAGACCACCACCCTGTCGATGGCGGTCGGGCTGCTACGTCCCGACGCCGGCGGCGCCTGGGTGCTGGGCCACGACGTGTGGGCCGACCCGGTCACCGCGAAGCAGCTGCTCGGGGTCATGCCGGACGGGGTACGCCTGTTCGACCGGCTCAGCGGGACCGAGCTGCTCGCGTACCACGGTCTGCTGCGCGGTATGGACCCGGCCGTGGTCGACCAGCGGGCGGCCGAGTTGCTCGACGTGCTGGCTCTCGCCGACGCCGGTCGCACGCTGGTGGTCGACTACTCCGCCGGCATGAAGAAGAAGATCGGGTTGGCCTGCGCGTTGTTGCACGGGCCTCGGCTGCTCGTGCTGGACGAACCGTTCGAGGCGGTCGACCCGGTCTCGGCGGCGCTGATCCGGGACATCCTCACCCGGTACGTGGCCGGCGGCGGGACGGTGGTCTTCTCCAGCCACGTCATGGAGGTCGTGCAACGGCTCTGCTCGCACGTGGCGATCCTCGCCTCAGGCATCATCAAGCGGGTCGGCACGCTGGAGCAGGTACGCGGCGACCGTTCGCTTGAGGACGTCTTCGTCGAGGTGGTCGGCGGGCGTACCGCCACCGGTGAGGAGCTGGCGTGGCTGTCCCGGTGACCGCACCGGCCGACCGGGTGCGGCCGGTCTCGGCGCGTCACTTCGTCCGGCTCAAGCTGCGGGTGATGGGCAACAACTTCCGTGGTCAGGGCTGGCGGGTGGCGCTGTTCCTGGTCGGCTCGCTGATCGGGCTCTGGTTCGCGGTCGGCGCCTTCTTCGGCCTGGCGGCTCCCGGGCTGGCCGGCGACGACCGGTACGCCCTGCTGGTCGCGGCGTTCGCCGGCGGGTTGACGGTGCTCGGCTGGCTGCTGCTGCCGCTGGTCTTCTTCGGCGTCGACGAGACCCTCGACCCGGCCCGGTTCGCGCTGCTGCCGCTGTCCCGGCGCACCCTGGTGACCGGGCTGTTGGCGGCGGCGCTGGTGAGCGTACCCACGGTCGCGGTGCTGCTGGCCCTCTCCGGCCTGGTGGTCACCGCCGGGGTGTTCGGCGGCTGGTCGGCCGCCCTGGTCACCGCCGTCGGTGTGGTCTGCGGGCTGCTTCTCTGCGTCGCCGGTGCCCGAGCGGTGACCAGCGCATTCGCCTCCATGCTGCGCTCCCGCCGGGTACGCGACCTGGCCGCCGTCCTGCTCGCGGTGCTCGCCGCCTCGCTGGGACCGTTGCAGCTCGCCGGTTTGGCCGCGATCCAGGACACCGACTGGGACCGGCTCACCGGGGTGGCGACGGTGATCGGCTGGACCCCCTTCGGTGCCCCGTGGACGGCGGGTATCGACGTGGCGCAGGGCCGGGTCTGGGCCGCACCCGTCAAGCTGCTGATCACCGTGGTGACGATCGTCGCGCTGCTGGCCTGGTGGTCACGCTCGCTGGAGTCGGCGATGGTGGGCGCGGCGAGCGCCGGACCCACCCGGGCGAGGTCCGGAGTCACCGGCGGCGCGGTGGCCCAGCTTTTCCCCCGGGCCGCCGGCTGGCTGCGCCGGGACCGGTTCGGCGCCCTGGCCTCCCGGGAGGCCCGCTACTGGTGGCGGGACGCCCGACGACGCGCCAACCTGATCACCATCGCGGTGGTCGGTCTCTTCGTGCCGGTGATGGTCAATTTCGGTGGGCGGGGCTTCACGTTCGACAGCGACCAGGGCTTCAGCTCCGCCGGGGACTCCTCCCCGGTCCTGGTCAGCCTCTCCATGCTCTTCGTCGGGCTGCTCGCCGCGGTGACGCTGGCCAACCAGTTCGGCTTCGACGGCAGCGCGTACGCGGCGAACGTGGTGGCCGGTGTGCCGGGGCGGCTGGAACTGCGCGCCCGGATCACCGCGTTCTCGCTCTACGTGCTGCCGATGCTGGCGGTGGTCGCCGTGGTGATCGCGCTGGTGCTCGGCAAGCCGACGTGGATCGGATTCATGGCGGGTGTGCTGGTCGCCACCTACGGTGCCGGGTTGGCGGTCAACTCGTTCGTCTCGGTGCTGGGCGCGTACTCGCTGCCGGAGACGAGCAACCCGTTCGCGATGAACAGCGGGGCCGGGGTGGTGAAGGGGATGCTGACCCTGTTGGCCATGGCGGCCACCGGCGCGCTCGCCGCACCGATGGTGCTCGCCGCGGCACTGCTCGGCGACGCCTGGCTCTGGCTGGGCCTGCCGCTGGGTGTGGCCTACGGTGTCGGCGCGGCGCTGCTCGGCGCGTACCTGGCCGGCGACGTGCTGGACCGCCGCCAACCGGAACTTCTCGCCCTGGTCACCCCCCGCCGCTGACCGCCGGCTGCTGGACCGCCGCTGACCGTCGCACCAGATGCGGCATGTCGCGGTTCCCCTACCGGGAGATACTCCGACATTCCGCATCCCGCGAGCTGTAGCCGAGACCCGTGAACGGGGCAGACGGGTCACAATGTTTCACGTGAATCATGAACCGGGTGCCAAGATCCACCACACCGACCCGTTCGCCGCGCCGGCCGAGAACCGTTCGCCGGTACGCCGGCTACGGGGGCGGCTCGCCGCGTCGGTGACCCTCTGGACGGCGCCCGGGCCGGCCGGGCTGACGGTGTCGTCGACCCTGGTCGCCGAGGGCGAGCCGGGCCGGCTGCTCGGGCTGGTCGACGCCGAGTCGGAGCTGTGGGCGGCGGTCGAGGAGACGGGCCGGTTCGCCGTGACGCCGCTCGGTCCACCACACCGACAGCTCGCCGACCGGTTCGCGGGGCTGTTCCCCTCGCCGGGTGGGCTGTTCGCCACCGGGACCTGGCTCGACACGTCGTACGGTCCGGTGCCGGACGACGCGGGTGGCTGGGCCGGTTGCCGCCTCGACGGTGCCCGGGAGTACGGCTGGGGTCTGCTGGTGGAGGCGATCATCGAGCGCGTGGAACTGGCCGACGACGCCGAGCCTCTGCTGCACCACCGGGGCCGTTACCGGGAGCTGGCCTGACCGTTGCTGCGGCCCGAACACCCGCTCCTCTAGGCTGACCGGTCATGAAGGTTGAGCAGCGCTTCGGTCCCGGTCATCGGATCCTGGTCACCGGCGGGGCCGGATTCGTACCGTCGCACCTGGTGGACTCCCTGGTCGAACGCGGCTGCACAGTCGTCGCCCTCGACAACTTTGTCACCGGGTCCAAGGAAAACGTCGCCCACCTGCTCGACACGCCGAATTTCACCCTGGTGGAGGCAGACATCGCCGACGGCCTGCCCGGCCATCCGGCGTTGGCGGAACGATTCGACGCGATCCTGCACATGGCCTCACCGGCCAGCCCGACCGACTTCGAGAAGCTGCCGGTGGAGATCCTTCGGGTCGGCTCGGTGGCCACCCTGCACCTGCTGGAGCGGGCCGCCGCCGACGGCGCCCGGTTCCTGATGGCCTCCACCTCCGAGGCGTACGGCGACCCGAAGGAACACCCGCAGCGGGAGACGTACTGGGGCAACGTCAACCCGATCGGCATTCGCAGCGTCTACGACGAGGCGAAGCGGTTCTCGGAGGCCGCGACGATGGCGTACCGCCGCAGTCGCGGCGTGGACACCGCGATCGTGCGCATCTTCAACACCTACGGGCCGAGGATGCGGCCGGACGACGGGCGGGCCATCCCGACCTTCATCTCCCAGGCGCTGCGCAACGAGCCGATCACCGTGCACGGCACCGGCGGCCAGACCCGTTCCATCTGTTACGTCGCCGACCTGGTCCGGGGCATCCTGCTGCTCCTGGACTCGACCGAGAGCGGGCCGGTGAACTGCGGCACCGAGCATGAGATGAGCATGCGGGAGCTGGCCGAGACGATCGTGTCGCTCTGCGACAGCCGGTCGGAGGTGACATACGTCACCCGCAGTGCCGACGACCCGGAGATGCGCCGCCCGGATCTCACCCTCGCCCGTGAAGCACTCGGCTACGAACCCATCGTCGCACCCGAGGAGGGCTTGCGACGCACCATCGAGCACTTCCGCCAGCGGCTGGGGTAGCCGACACCGACGGGCGTCGTTAGGGGCGAGACTGGCTCGTGCTGCGTACATTGAATTGCATGTCAGCGACCATTCCCGCCGCGCTACCGGCCCTCCACCTGCACCGCAGCGCCGGCCGGGCAGCGGTGCCGGGCCCGGGACGCGGAAGCCGGGCCAACGGGCCGGCCGACACCCGGTGGCACCCGGCGTACGACGACGAGCCGGTCCCACCTGCCGGCCCGGGAGGACCACGCGGTCCGCTGGGTCCGGGTGGGCCCGGCGGCGGTCCGTCGCCGCGGCGGCGACCGCACTGGCGCCGCATCGCGCTGGTGGCCGGGGTCGTCGTGCTGGCGCTGGCCCTGATCGGCGGCGCGGGTGCCTGGTTCTACGCCCGCAGCCTCGACAACAACATGGCCCGGACCGACCCGTTCTCGGAGATCACCGGTGACCGGCCGCCGAAGGCGGTCAACGGCGCGCTGAACATCCTGATGGTGGGCACCGACTCGCGGGATCCGGACGCGCCGATGGACCGGGCGGGCGAGTGGCGGGCCGACACGATCATCGTCATGCACATCCCCGCCGACCACAAGCAGGCGTACCTCGTCTCCATCCCCCGGGACCTGTACGTGCCGATTCCGGAGAGCGCCGGCGCCGGATGTGAGACGGGCCAGCGACGCAAGATCAATGCCGCGTTCGCGTTCGGTGGGCTACCCCTGGCGGTACGCACGGTCGAGTGCTTCACCGACGTGCACATCGATCGCGTGATGGCCATCGACTTCGCCGGGTTCAAGCAGGTCACCGACGCCCTCGGCGGGGTGGACCTGAAGGTCGAGCGGACCATCACCTCGATCCACAAGCCGTACCGGAAGTTCGCCAAGGGCACCAACCACATGAACGGCACCGAGGCCCTGGACTGGGTCCGCCAGCGCAAGCAGTTCCCGGACGGCGACTTCGCCCGGATGCGCCACCAGCAGGATTTCCTGCGGGCGCTGATGGACAAGGCGGCCAGCACGGGCACGCTGACCAACCCGAAGAAGCTCAACGCCTTCCTCCAGTCGGTCACCGAAGCGGTCACCGTCGACCAGGGCTTCTCGCTCACCGACATGGCGGTGCAGTTCCGCAATCTGCGGGGCGAGAACCTGACCTTCGTCACCAGCCCGCACCTGGGCAGCCAGACCATCAACGGCGAGTCGGTGGTCGTCTCCGACCGGGAGAAGGCGCTGACCATGTACCGGGCGATGGCCTCGGACACGATGGCCGACTGGATGCGGGCGAACAAGCAGCCGACCACCGGCAACGGCTGACCACGACCGGGACACCGGGAACGGCCGATCGTTCACTCCAATATGGACGAACGGCCATTTCACCAGGATGACGCGGCAGAGAACGTGAACTGGACACCACGCGAACTCGCCACCACCGGAATGCGAACGTAAAGTGTTCTTGCCCCCTTCTGCGTACACGAGCTGGAGCACGCATGCCGGTTCACAGCCCCTCCCTGCTTGAGCCGCCGCGCGCGTCCGCCGCGCCACCCACACTCAAGGGCGAGGGTCCTGGCAAGTCCGCCAAGAAGCGCACCCGGCGCAAGGACCCACTCTGGGCCCGGCTCACCGTGATCTTCGGCGCCGCGCTGATGATGACCAGCGGTGTGGCGATCGTCGGCAGCAAGGCGGTGATCGGTCAGGCCACCGGCAGCATCTCCCAGCGCAACCTGCTCGGCGACGCCGGCAAGACCTCCGCCGAGGGTGGGGCCGATCTCAAGGGCCCGATCGACATGCTGCTGCTGGGGGTCGACGCCCGGGAGCGGTGGACGGCAGACGACGTGCGTGCGGACAGCATCATCGTGCTGCACATCCCGGCCACCCACGACCAGGCGTACCTGATCTCGATCCCACGGGACACCGAGGCACGGATCCCGGCCTTCCAGAAGACCGGCTACCCGGGCGGCGTCGGCAAGATCAACGGCGCGTTCCAGGCCGGCGCCCAGAACGGCGGCGGTTGGGAGGGCGGCGCCCAGTTGATGGCGCAGACCATCAAGGGCATGACCGGGGTCAGCTTCGACGGTGCGGCGATCATCAACTTCGGCGGCTTCAAGAACGTCATCGACTCCCTGGGCTCGGTGCGCATCTGCCCGAAGCAGGAGGTCGCCTCGATCCACATGTCGTACGTCGACGGCGAGCCGATGTGGAACGCGGACGCCAAGAAGACCGGCAAGGCGCGTACCCCGGTGGTGCACAAGAAGGGCTGCCAGGAGATGGAGGGCTGGGCGGCCCTGGACTTCTCCCGCCAGCGGTACGGCCTGAAGAACAGCGACTACGACCGCCAGCAGAACCAGCAGCAGCTGATCAAGGCGATGGCCAAGAAGGCCACCCAGAACGGGAGCCTGACCAACCCGGTGAAGCTGAACGGGCTGATCAAGGCGGCCGGCAAGGCGTTCATCCTGGACACCGGTGGCGTGCCGGTGGAGGATTTCGTCTTCACCATGCGCGGAGTGACCGGCAACGAACTGATCATGCTGAAGACCAACGGCGGCACGTACAACGCCAAGGGCAACGGCACCGAGGCGCTCAGCGAGCAGACCCTGGACATGTTCCAGGCGGTTCGGAAGGACAAGCTCGCCGAGTTCGTCTTCTACAACCCCGAGGTGATCTCCTCCCGGAAGTGACGCGCCGGCATCGCGATAGCCGAAACCGCCGTCACTCTTCGTGACACTCCCCTAGCCTGGTGTGAGTCGGATTCACATCAGGCTAGGGGAGGGACGTCACGGCCAGGAGGCGGCGTACGAGCCGAGAGCGGGCACCGCAGGCGGGTACCCGGCGACCACGGTGGCCTCGCGTACTGCTCGGTATCGGGCTGGCGGCGATGCTGCTGGCCACAGTCGCGGTGGTCGGGCTCCGGATGCTCACCGAACGGTACGAGAGCACCATGACCCGGGCGGAGTTGCTCGACCCCAGCGCCCGCGCCGACCGCACCGATCTGGACGGCCCCCTCAACTACCTGCTCGTCGGCTCGGACCGTCGGCCCGGCGACTCCGGCTCCGAGCAGCGCACCGACACCATCCTGATCGTGCACGTGCCGCCCGGGCTACGCGAGGGCTACCTGGTCTCCGTGCCGCGCGACCTGCTGGTGACCATCCCGTCGGACGGCGGCTACCCCGGCGGCGAGGACAAGATCAATACAGCGTACGAGTACGGTGGCGGCGGCGAGCCCGGGGCGCACCTGCTCTCGGTCACCCTCACCCGACTCACCGGCCTCCGCTTCGACGGTGCCGCCCTCGTCGACTTCGCCGGTCTCCGAAACGTGATCGACCTGCTCGGCGGGGTCGACATGTGCGTACGCAACGAGGTGAAGTCGATCCACACCGACCGGGTCTTCCGTCCCGGCTGCCAGCGGATGGACGGCGCACAGGCGCTGGACTACGTGCGCCAGCGCTACGACCTGCCGGGCGGCGACTACGACCGGCAGACCCACCAGCAGCAGCTGTTGAGGGCGATGTTGGAGCAGGCCGGTGAGACCCGGCTCCGCACCGACCCGGTACGGCTGCACCGGCTGATCGGGGCCGTCGGCGGCTCGCTGACCCTGGACACCAACGGCGTACCGGTGGAGGAACTGTTGCTCGCGCTGCGCGGACTGGCCACCGACGGGCTACGGGGCGTGCAGGTGCCGTCCTACCCTCAGATGATCGACCAGGTGTCCTACGTCCGGCTCGACGACGAAGGTGACGGGCTGTTCGCGGCGGTGCGTGACAGCCGGATGTCGGAGTGGGCAGGGGCGCATCCGCACTGGGTGACCCGGCTCTGACCCGCCGACGGCCGGGCCCGGCGGGGTAACACCGTCCGGTCGCGGGCAGCGGCACGACGAGGATCTAGGCTTGGTACCCGTGTTCGGACCTCAGATACCCACCGTGACCGTTCCCGAGATCAACGACCAGACGTACCTGCTCGACGTCCGGGAGGACGACGAGTGGAGCGCCGGTCACGCTCCGGGTGCCCACCACCTGCCGATGATGGAACTACCGGCCCGGCTGGCCGAGGTGCCGACCGACCGGGACGTCGCCGTCATCTGCCGCTCCGGCGGTCGCTCCGCTCAGGTCGTCGCCTATCTGCTACGTAACGGCTGGGAACAGGTGAGCAACGTCGCCGGCGGGATGGGCGACTGGGCGGCGGCCGGTCGACCGGTGATCGGCTCGGACGGGCAGCCGGGCCGGGTCCTGTAGGACGCGAGCCGTGACCGGCCCCCTCGTCTTCGCTCACCGTGGTGCCTCGTACGACCTGCCCGAGCACACCCTCGCCGCCTATCTGCGCGCTCTCGACGAGGGTGCCGACGGGCTGGAGTGCGACGTCCGGTTGACCAGCGACGGGCATCTGGTCTGCTTACACGATCGGCGGCTGGACCGGACCAGCAACGGTCGAGGTCTGGTCAGCGCCCGGACGCTCGCCGAGTTGGAGCAGCTGGATTTCGGTTCCTGGCATCCCGGAGGTGTTCCGGCCAACGGCGACGAGGTGCTCGACGACTCGCACACCCGACTGCTCACCCTCGAACGGCTGCTGGCTGCGGTGCTGGCCGCCGGTCGGCCCGTCCAGCTGCTGGTGGAGACCAAACATCCGTCCCGCTACGGCGGCAACGTGGAACAGCGGCTGGTCGCCCTGCTGCGCCGGTACGGCCTGGCCCACCCGCGCCCGGACGCACCCGTACAGGTCACCGTGATGTCGTTCTCCCCGCTGGCGGTACGCCGGATCCGGGCATTGGCCCCCGCGCTACCGACCGTGCTTCTGCTGGAAGTGCTGCCTCGCTGGCTGCCCATGGGGCGGCTGCCGTTCGGCACCGACATCGCCGGACCGGGAATCGCACTGGTCCGCGCCCGCCCAGCCCTGGTGCCGGCGCTGCGGGCAGCGGGCAACCGGGTCTATGTCTGGACCGTGAACGAGCCCGCCGACCTCGACCTCGTGCTGGCGGCGGGGGTGGACGGCGTGATCACCGACCGCCCGGCAAGGACTCTCACCCGGTTGCACAGGTAGTCAGCGCCCAAGGCCACTCGGGGGTGCCCGGGAACGCGGACGGCAGGCACACTCGGGGTCATGCCGGACCGCACCGACTACTCGGCTCTCATCGCCGGGCACACCGCCGTCATCGAGATGATCAACTCCGGTGTCGCAGGTCTGCCGGTGCTGACCCAGTTGCTCCGGGTGGCCCAGCCGGCACTCGGTGCCGCCGGGATGGCGTTCGTGGAGTTCGCGCCCAGCGGCGGCCGGGTGATAGCCGCCACCGGCGCCGCCGAGTGGACCGTCGGCCGGCCGCTGCCGGCCAACGATCCGGTCACCAGCTGCCTGCTCGCCGGCCCCCGGGTG
The DNA here is from genome assembly GCF_057196645.1 of Micromonospora sp. ATLC16. Lineage (NCBI taxonomy): Bacteria > Bacillati > Actinomycetota > Actinomycetes > Micromonosporales > Micromonosporaceae > Micromonospora > Micromonospora sp. ATLC16. The sequence goes on along the minus strand of NZ_JBXUOW010000017.1, from coordinate 64,572 downwards.
CAGTGCGTACGAACCGACCAGTTCACCAACCCGCTCACCAGCGAGCTGGCCCAGCGTGGCCTGCGGCGGATGGTCGTCTCCCGGGCCGAGATCGGTGGCCACACCGTCGGCAGCCTGCACGCCCTCTACCTCGCTGGCGACGACGAGACCACCGCCGAGCAACGCGGCGTGGTCGGATACCTGGGCTCCTGCATCGCCCACATGTACGGCGACCAGAGCGGCCTGCCGGTGCACGGCGACGGTCCGGTGGTCGCGGCGCTCGCCGACGGGCTGGCCGTGGTCGACCGGGACGCCAAGGTCCGCCTCTGGAATCCGGCCGCCGCGCAGGTGACCGGGCGGTCCACCGCGGAGGCGATCAACCAGCCGCTGCCCTTCCCGCTCCCGCCGCCCGGGCAGGTCCTCGACCATCGCCTGCCGACCGGGCGCTGGCTGCGGGTCACCTCGGGCGAGCTGCCGGGACCCGGTGCCCTGCGGGTGGTGACCTTCCGGGACACCACCGACCAGCAGCGGCACGATCACGAACGGGATCTGTTCGTCGCGGTCACCAGTCACGAGCTGCGTACCCCCGTCACCGTCATCAAGGGGTACGCGGACACCCTCACCGACCACTGGGAGTCGCTGAGCGAGACCGACCGGCGGCAGGCGGCCCGGGTCATCGGCCAGCGGGCCAACGAACTGGCCCGGCTGCTCGACCGGCTGCTCGCCTCCGCGGCCGAGGCGTGGCCGGGCGACGGGCCGCCAGCGCCCTTCGACCTCACCGAGACAATCCGGGTCGCGATCGCCGACCTGCCCACGGACCTGCGTCGACGGACGGCTCTCAAGGTGCCGGCCGAATTGCCCAGGGCGATCGGCCATCGGCAGAGCCTGGCCACCGTGCTCACTGAACTCGTCACCAACGCCGGCAAGTACTCCCCACCCGACTCCCCGATCGACGTCGCCGCCGGCGCCGACGGCCAGACCGTCTGCCTCCGGATCAGTGACCGCGGCATCGGGGTACGACCGGAGCACGTGGAACGGGCCTTCGACCGGTTCTGGCAGGGCGACTCCGGCGACCGGCGTCGCTATCCCGGCACCGGTCTCGGCCTCTATCTCGTGCGTCGGATCGTTGAACAACAGAATGGGTGGGTATTCCTTCGCCCGAGAAGTGGTGGGGGTACGGTCGCAGAGGTGCGGCTGCCCCGCAGGTGACAGTGGGGGTCACGGGGCGGAAGAGGGGCAGAGGTGGCGACGACAGCTGTCGAACGGGCATGGTGCGTGGTGGTGCCCCACCACGCCAGTGGGGCGCGGATCGCCCGGCACCGGCTCGCCGCCGAGTTGGCCGGCAGTGTCTCCCCGGCGATGCTGGCGGACCTGGTGGCGGTCCTGGCCGAGCTGGTGGGTAACGCGGTCCGGCATGCCGACCCGCTGCCGGGCGGCGTGGTCCGGGTCGCCTGGCGGCTGCGTCACGCGCCCGAGGGGCCGCAGCTCCGGCTGCGGGTCACCGACGGCGGCGCCAAGGGTGGCCCGCGGATCCGCCCGCCGGACCCGGACGCGGCCGACGGCCGGGGTCTGCACATCGTCTCCGGCCTGGCGACCAGTTGGGGCGTGGAACGCGACGGACTCGGTCAGAGCGTATGGGCCGATTTCGATCCGGTCGGCGACCGCCCGGCGCTGGTGACGACCGGCTGAGCCGATGGGTCGACCCGTTGGCGCGGCGCGGAGGCGGGTCCGGTCCCCATCGACCGCCGAAGGGCTCTAGGCTGTGTCGCCGTGAGCAAGCGTCGAAAGAACCAGCGGGCCGCCGCGACCTCCGGCAAGCGGGAGCGGGTCCGGGACGTCTTCGTCCCCCGGCCCTTCGAGGGGCTGGTCGACGAGCCCGAGTGGATCGCCCTGCGGGAGCTGGTGCCGGCCGCTTCCGCGCCGCTGCGGCTCGCCCCGGCGCTCGTCGACGAGTACGGCGACCGCCCGGTCACGCTGGCCACCGTACTGCCGATGGCCGCCCCCGCGATGAGCCGGGACGACGGTCACGTCTTCATCGGGCTCCAGCGTCATCTCCAGTCCGGCGACGTCTCCCGCGACCTGGCCGAGTCGCTGCTCTGCGCACTGCGTACCGCCCCCGGCGCCCAGGTCGCGGTGCCGCCGCTGCCCGGCCCCGGTCCCCGGTTGCAGGACATCCTGGTCGACGGGCCGTTGGAGATCAGCCTGCACGAGGGGTTCGAGTTCTGGCTGGCTCCGGAAGCCGCCGAGGACCCGACCGTGCGGGCCTCGCTGGAGCGGGCCAACGCGGCGATCTATCCGACGGTGAGACTGACCGCCGGCCGTGCCGCGTACTGGTGCCAGGTGACGGAGAAGGCCCACGTCCGCTGGGTGCTGCCCGAGGCCGAGGAGGCCGCCCTGGACGCGCTCGCCCGGCTCGCCGCGGCCGGCTCGCTGATCCTCGGCGAGGCGACCCGGTTCGCCGGCATGTTCCGGGCCCACGGGCGGCTGGTGCCGGTGTGGGACCTGCCCGAGGAGATCCCGGCCGGTGACTGGGAACAGCCGGTCGCCGACTTCGCCAAGCGGTACGCCGACGCCCTGGCCGAGACCGGCCCGCTCGACACCGACGCCCGCCGGTCCCGGCAGGGGCTGCTCGGTCGCCAGCTCACCCTGCGTTGACCGCAGCCCGGCATCTGGTCGGTCCCGCCGGGCACCTGCTCCGCCCCGCCGTCAGGAGGCTGCCCCGCCCTGCTCCCGCAGCAGCGGGCAGGACATGCAGCGGGGGCCGCCGCGCCCCGAGCCCAGCTCGGAGCCGGCGATCGGGATGAGTTCGATGCCGGCCCGCTCCAACTGGGCGTTGGTCTCGACGTTGCGCTCGTAGCCGACGCAGAGTCGGGGCGCGAGCGCCAGGGTGTTGTTGCCGTCGTCCCACTGCTCCCGCTCGGCGGTCACCGGGTCGAGCCCGGTGTCGATCACCCGTAGCCGGTCCAGGTCCATCGCGTCGGCGGCGGCCCGCAGGAACGGCGCCGGCCCGTCGACCCGCGGGTCCTCGCCGTCGGCACCGGCGATGACGGTGTACGCCGACAGGCTGCTGGCCACGTTCGGGTACATCAGCACCGCGTCGACGTCGACCATCGTGCAGATCGTGTCCAGGTGCATGGTGGCCCGTTCCTGGGCGATCGGCACGACGAGGATGGTGTGCGCCAGCCCGGCCGCGAAGACCCGCCGCGCGAGCCGCTCGGCACCGGCGGGTGTCGTCCGTTCGCCGACACCGACCGCCAGCACGCCGGGTGCCAGCAGCAGCACGTCCCCGCCTTCCAGGGGCTCCAGGCCCGGACGGTAGACGAACTCGGTGCCGGCGAACCGGGGATGGTGACGGTAGATCGCGTCGGTCAACGTGGTCTCTCGCCGCCGGGCGGGCATCGCCAGACTCGTCACACCCACCCGGTCACCGATCCACAGTGACGAGTCGCGGGTGAACAGCAGGTTGGGCAGCGGGTCGATGATGAAGTCGTGGCGGTCCATCAGGGTGTAGACGAGACCACCTCGGCGGTCCCGGCCGACCCGCAACTCCTCGTGGGCCAGTCCGGCCACGAGGACGCCGGCCAGCGCGGCCGGATCGAGGTACGCCAGATGTGCGGCGACCCGGGCGCGCAGGGTGTCGCCGAGCCGGGGCGAGTCGAGCACCTCGTCGGTCAGTTCCGTCCGGGCCGCCGGCACGGCCAGCGTCTCGGTGAGCAGGTCGGTCAGGTAGAGCACCTCGACACCGCGTTCCCGCAGGGCTCCCGCGAAGGCGTCGTGCTCCTCTTGCGCCCGGCCCACCCACGGGATGGCGTCGAAGAGCAGCGAGTCGTTGTTGCGTGGGGTCAGCCTGGCGAGTTCCGGCCCCGGCCGGTGCAACAGGACGGTACCGAGCCGGCCGACTTCACTGTCCACGTGGTGACTCACCCCCGCAGCGTAGGGCAGGGTTTGGCGGTATCCGGTAAAACAACCGTGGATGAATATGGCATTCATCCACAGTCATTCCGGCGCTCCGGCTTGCCGACCACCGGGACTGTCAACGTAGGGTAGTGAGAACGTAACTTCGAGGGACCTTTTGCCGGAGGTCGCGATGACTGTTTTCCCCGCACGTCGAGCCGTACCGTCCGCCAGGGCGCTGCCGCCAGTGGCGGTACCGCACCCCCGGGTCGAGTCTCCCGGGGTGGTCGCGACTCCTCGCCCGTCTCCATTGGAGTGGGCCCGCCGCCGTCGGGCGGAGCGGGGCGCGCGACGACTGGAGGCAGCCGGTGCCCGCGCCCTCGGTCAGCTCGACCATCTCGGGCCGGCCTGGCACGTCATCGACTGGCCCCGCACCGACACGGCCGATGTCCTCCTCGACGACGAGGCGGACAATCGGGCCGGGTTCCTGGCCATCGGCCCGAGTGGGCTCTTCGCCGTCACCATCGCCGACCACGGCCGGGCCCGCGTCCTGGTCGCCGGTGACGTGGTGCAGATCAACGGCAAGCGCCCGCCCTACGTGGCCGAGGCCCGTCGCGACGCCCGACGGGCGAGCAAGGCGCTGACCGCGGCCGTCGGTCACCCGATCCCGGTGACCCCCGTGCTCACCTTCGTGGGCTCCGGCGTGATCAGCGTCTACGGTCTGCCGAAGGACTGCCTCATGGCGACCCACCGGGAGCTCGACCGGCTCCTGGTGGCCGGCGGTAACCGGATCAGCCCGACCACCGCCGAGAAGCTGTCCCGGGTCGCGCAGCACCCCGGCACCTGGGAAAACGGCGGTTACCCGCCGGCGGCGGACTACCGGTGGTACGAGGACGGCCGAACGGCCGCTGACAAGCCGACCGGCCGCCGGTAACGTCAGCGGCGACGCCACGCGGCCGGGCACGGCTCCGCTCCCGCCGGCCCGCGCCGTCGCCGACCGGGCACTGAACAACACCGACGGCACCGTACGCCCGACGCGGTCGGCGGTCGCAGCCGCGACCGGCTAGCGTGGACGTACCGTCGGTGTGCATAGGAGGCTCGGTGGCCCACGTCGAACTCTCGCTCTCGGAAGTGTTCGCGCCCTCCGGGGAGACGCCGACAGAGCCTGGGCTCGACAACATCGGCCGCTGGTCGGCCACGGTCTTCAGCGCCGACGAACCCTGCCTGCTGATCGACGCCGAGACCCGGGTGCTGGCCGTCTCCGCCGCCGGTTGCGAGTTGCTGCAACTGGGTGCGCCGGAGGATGTGATCGGCCTACCGCTGCTCGACGGCGGGTTGCGCCTGCTCGACTTCACCGCCTACCGGGGCGAGTTGGCCGATCCCGAGATCGACAAGATCCCGCCGCTGCTGGCGCTCACCTCCGGCCGACTGGCCCGCGGCCTGCTCCGGATCGAGGCGGCGACCGAGGGTTCAGCCGACGCGACGGTGGACGCGATCTCCACCCCGGTGGTCGCCGACGGCGCGGTGGTCGGCTCTCTCACCTTCTTTTCCGAGGTCTGACTTCCTCCTACCATTGCCTCGGCCACCTGCCATCCAGAGTTCCCGCCCTGAGGACCCCCGTGCCGCCCACTTCGCCGTTCCCCGTCGGCCCCGATCGGCCCACCGCCGGCTCCCGGTCCCCTGCCGGGGCCTTCCTCCGACCGTGCCGGCGGCACGGTCGACTGATCGGTGTCGCCGTGCTGACCGTGTTGGCCGTCGGATGTGGCACACCCCCGGAGGTACGCGACAGCGGCGGTCTGCCGACCCCGGCGCCCAGCCGGGCGACGAGCAGCCCCACCAGTTCCGCCACGCCATCGTTCGGCGCGCTTCCGGGTGCCGTTCCGACCACGTCGCCGGCCGACCCGGGACTTGTCGCGGTGGCCTGCACCGGCGAGCCGTCCGCGAAGCAGATCATCGAGCTGGTGCGCGGTCGTCGTGGGCTGCTGCCCGGTAGCGCTCGGGTCAGCGTCCGCAGCGGTCCGTTGTGTGCCGCCGACTGGCACCTGACCACCCTCGACGTCGCCGGATACGAACCACTACAGGTGGTCAGCCGGGACCGGTCCGGATCCCTGCGCCTGGTGACCGCCGGCACCGACGTGTGCACGGCCGAGGTGCGGGTCGCCAGTCCGGCCGGCATCCAGACCCTGGCCTGTGGCAGCGACGGTGGCGGTCTTCCGGTGCCGGTCACCCCGCCGACGGCGTCGCCAACCGCATCGAGCCCCGCACCCACGCCGTCGGGCTCGTCGCCGACTCCGGATGCGTAGGCTGAACGCATGCCGGGAACGCCGCCGACCCGTTTCGTCTACCTCGGACCCGAGGGCACCTTCGCCGAGCAGGCACTACGCACCGTACCCGCCGCCGAGCGGGGCAGCCGCACGCCGGCCCGCAGCGTCGGCGAGGCGTTGGAGGCCGTCCGCGCCGCCGAGGCCGACGCGGCCATGGTGCCGTTGGAGAACTCGATCGGCGGCGCGGTCGGGGTCACCCTCGACGAGTTGGCCGAGGGAGAGCCGCTGGTCATCACCCGGGAAGTGATCCTGCCGGTGGAGTTCGTGCTCGGGGCACGGGCGGGGACCCTGCTGCCGTCGGTGCGCAGCATCGCCGCACACCCGCAGGCGTCCACCCAGTGCCGGGGCTGGCTGCGGACCCACGTGCCCGACGCGGCGGTGGTGGACGTGCTGTCCAACGGCGCGGCGGCGGCCGGCGCGGCCGACGGTGAGTACGACGCGGCCATCTGCGCACCCATCGGCGCGACCCGGCACCGGCTCGCCGTCCTGGCCGACAAGATCGCCGATCACCCCGACGCGGTGACCCGCTTCGCGCTGCTGTCGCGGCCCGGTCCGCCTCCGCCGCCCACCGGCGACGACGTGACGTCACTTGCCTTCTACATCGCGCACGACCGGGTGGGCGCGCTGCTGTCCGTGCTGATGGAACTGGCGGTCCGGGGCGTCAACCTGACCCGGATCGAGTCCCGACCGACTGGCGAGGCCCTCGGCCGCTACGTCTTTTTCCTCGACTGCACCGGTCACGTCGCCGACGTCCGGCTGGGTGAGGCGTTGCAGGGGCTACGTCGGGTCTGCGCCGACGTACGCTTCCTCGGCTCGTACTCCCGGCACCGATGGGACGGATCGACTCCGGAACGGCCGGTGACCGCACCGGCGGGTCTCTCCGACGCCGACTACACCGATGCCGCCGCCTGGCTCGCCCGCCTGCGCACGGGTCAGCTGACCTGAGCGACCCGTGCGCAGGCGGGCGACGCGGCCGTGCCGGCTGCGAGCGAGCCCTGCGCGCCTCGGCCTACCGGAACAGGCCGCCGAGCACGCCGCCCTGATCCTGCTGGCCGCTGCCCATGATCGGCGGCTCCTCGGAGGGCTGGACGACGACGAAGCCGTGGCCGGCGAAGCTCATCGTGTACGCCTCACCGGTGGTGCGGCCCAGCAGCGTGCCGAGCCCGAGCTGGTCGGCCCGGTGGTAGCCGGTCTGCAGGCTCGCCGACCAGCAGACGGCGGCCTGGGGGTCCACGTAGGTGGGCGCGTCGACGTTGAGCACGACCGGAGTCCCCCGGGTGGTGACGGCGATCCTGCCGTGCCCGGTGAACACGCAGTTGAACAGGCCGGACGACGCCATGCCGGCCCCGCCGACCATCTTGATGTCGTAGCGCAGGGTGGCGTCGAACGCCAGCACGCTGGAGCCGTTGATGGACAGGGCGTCGCCCGGCTCCAGGTCGATGACGTGCACGTCCTTGGCGAAGTCGGCCAGGAACACGTCGCCGCGTCCGGTGAGCTTCATCAGCGGCACGCCCTCGCCGGTGAGCTTCTGCTTGAGGAAGTTGCCCAGCCCGCCGGAGCCGAGCGCCTGGAACTGCACCTGCCCCTGGTACGCCACCATCGAACCGACCCGGGCCATCGCCTCACCGTCGAGGTCGATCTTCAACATCTTGGAGTTCTGCAACCGCATGCCGGGTTGCGTCGACTCCTGCTCCAGATTCGCCGCCGAGAACAGCTCGCTGCGCATGGTTCCTCCCGTACTCGCCGTACCTGGCCGAGACGGTAGGGCCAGCCCGCAACCCCGGACAGAGGCGTCAACCCCAGCCCAGCTCGTGAAGGCGCGCGTCGTCGATGCCGAAGTGGTGGGCGATCTCGTGCACCACGGTGACGGCCACCTCATCGACGACGTCCTCGTCGCTGTGGCAGATACGCAGGATGGGGTTGCGGTAGATGAGGATGCGGTCGGGCAGTACGCCCGCGTAGTCCCAGCCGCGCTCGGTCAGCGCGTGTCCCTCGTACAGGCCGAGCAGATCCTCACCGGGTGGCGGGTCGTCCTCGACCAGAATCACGACGTTGCTCATCAGCGTCAGCAGTTCCTCCGGAACCTCGTCGAGCGCCTCCCCGACCAGCTCCTCGAACCGCTCACGCTCCATCTCGACCGCCACGCTCCCATTCTCCCCCACCCCATCCGCGATCTTGCACTTCCGGTCGCCGCGAACCGGCACAGAAGCCGCATGACGGAGCCCGAAAGTGCAAGATCGGCGCGGTATGGGAGTGGAGTTGGTCAGGGAGTGAGGCGAGCGGTGAGGGTGATCTCGGCGCCGGGTGAGAGCAGGCGCGAGATCGGGCAGTTCTGCTTGGCGGTCTCGGCCAGCTTGGCGAACTGCGCCTCGTCGATCCCGGGCACCGCACCGACGGTGTCCAACTCGATCCGGGTCACGGTCATCCCGGCGTCGGTCTTGTCGAGGTGCACCTTGGCGGTGGTCTCCACGGAGGTGGGCGTCGTGCCGGCGTCGGCGAGCGCCTTGGAAAAGGCCATCGAGAAGCAGCCGGCGTGCGCGGCACCGATCAGTTCCTCGGGGTTGGTGCCCTCACCCTCTTCGAAACGGGACTTGAAGGAGTAGTTCCCCTCCAGCCCGCCCTTGCCGGTGCGGATGGTGCCGGACCCCTCGGTGAGGTTGCCCTGCCAACGTGCGGAAGCGGTACGGATAGGCATGCACCTGACGCTAGTCCACGGCGGGCCGGCAGGCGACCGACCGCCCCCGGCCGCGTCGTCGTTCCTCGGCGTCGCGGTCCGGCTGTGTCATGATGCGACCCGGACCTCGCGGCGCGGCGGACGCGCGTCCCGGCCATCCAGGAGGGGTGAGTGATGACCCACGACCTCCCCATTCCCCGTCAGGACGACCGCACCGACGGTGCCAGCGTCATCGAGTGGGGTGTGGAGGACGAGTCGTCGGCGAACGGCCGGTTCCGGCGGGCCCTCGGTGGCCTCGGCGGCGACCACCGGGTGCCGGTGCTGCTGGCCGGGCTCGGCGCGGTGGCGGCCCTGTTGTCGCTGCTGGGCGAATGGTCGACGATCACCATCCCCGACGGCGGACCGGATCCGGACACCCCACTCCAGGTGACCAGCGGCGTCTCCGATCTCGGGCTGGGCTCGGCGTACCTGGTCGGGCTGCTCGCGCTCGGTGCCACGGTCGCGCTCGCGGTACGCGGTACGGACTCCGTTCGGGCGAATGCCCGGGTGGCCGGGTTGGCCCTCGCCGCGGGCGTGCTCGCGCTGCTCGCGGCGACCGCGACGGCACTCGACGACACCCTGGGTCGGGGGATGTACCTGAACCCGGAGCTGACCTTCGACATCGAGTACGGGCGTGGTCTGATCATCGCCTTCGTCGCCGTCGGGTTGTTCGCCGCCGCGCTTCTCCGGACCTCGCCCGGACCGGCCGGAGCCCGGACCGGGTCGGACGGGCCGCGTCGGCGCGACCGCCGTCCGGTCGAGGATGTGGAGCCGGAGGGGGATCGCCCACCTGCGGACATAACCGTCGCGCCGACGGTCCCCTTCGCTCGGGAGGCACCGTCCGACTGATCCACCGGCCCCGGTCACGAGGTCACCTCCGGTGCGTCGCCCGTTGGCACCCGATTCGCCTGGAAGCCATGGTTACGACCGATTGTGCGAGGTACGGTTGCTGCCCGCCGTCACGCCGGGTCGCCTCTCGACGAGGTGAACGGCTGGTCGCGACGGCGGCGGGCGAAGGAGGAACGATGACCCGCCCGGGCCTGCCCAAGCTGATCGCCACCGACCTCGACGGGACGCTCGTCCGCAGCGACGACACCGTGTCGGCCTTCACCCACGAGGTGCTGGACCGGGTACGCGCCGCCGGGATCCCGGTGGTCGGCGCCACCGGTCGCGGCCCTCGGCTGACCGAGCTGACCCGCAACGACATCCGCGCCGCCGATTTCCTCGTGCTGGCCGGCGGCGGCCGGGTGGTGGACCAGAGCGACCCGGAGGGGCCGGTGGTGCTGCGGGACGAGCGCCTCTCCAGCGAGGTGCTGGCCGTCCTGCTGGCCGAGATGGAGGCCGCGGTCGGCCCGCTGACCGTCATGGTGGAGGCGTCGGACGAGCATGACGCGCCACTCTGGGGCGACTACCACCCCGCGTGGCCCTATCAGGACGCGTTCGAGGTGCGCAGCCGCGCCGAGTGCCTCGCCGGTGATGTGATCAAGGCGTTCGTACGTACCGCCGATCACCACGTGGACGAGTTGCTGGCCGTCGCCCGGGGGATCGTCCCACCGCACCTGGCCACCCTCACCCAGGCGGGCCTGGGTTTCATCGAGATCTGCCCACCCGGGGTGGACAAGGCGTCCGGGCTCAGCGTCATCGCGCAGGCCCTCGGCGTGGACCCGGCGGACGTGCTGGTCTTCGGTGACATGCCGAACGACCTGCCGATGTTCGAGTGGGCCGGCTGGGGTCGGGTGGCCGTGGCCAACGCCCACCCGAGCCTGCGCGCGGTCGCCGACGAGATCACCCTGCGCAACGACGACGACGGGGTGGCAGTCTATCTCGACCGGCTACTGTCCCGGTGATGGATTCCACACCGCACCTGGTCGCCAGCGACATCGACGGGACACTGCTGCGCGACGACCACACCCTCAGCGCCCGCACCGCCGCCGTGCTGGCCCGGATCTCCGCCCAGGGCACCCCGGTCGTCCTGGTCACCGGCCGGCCGATCCGCTGGCTCCGGCTGGTGTACGACCAGCTGGCCGAGCCGCTGCCGGCGGTCTGCGCCAACGGCGCGGTGGTCTACGACCCGACCAACGACGAGGTGCTGCGGGCCGACCCGCTGGCACCGGAGCTGCTCGCCGAGGTGGTGCGACGCCTGCGCGCCGAGGTGCCCGGGGTGAGCCTGGCCGTGGAGATCGTCGACGGTCGGCAGATGCGCCACGAGGCGCACTACCCGTTGCGGTGGGACGCCGACGACGAGGCGATCCGGGCGGTGCAGACCGCCGAGGAGCTGCTGTCGGCGCCGGCGGTGAAGCTGCTGGCGCGGGCCGGCGAGCAGGACCCCGACCGGTTAACCCGACTGGTAGCCGCCGCTCTCACCGGGCTCGCGGAGGCGACCCATTCCTCACACTCCGGGCTGGTGGAGATCTCGGCTGCCGGGGTGACAAAGGCAGCCGGCCTGGCCTGGTACTGCCACCGCATCGGCGTCGCCGCGCCGGACGTGCTGGCCTTCGGTGACATGCCCAACGACCTGCCGATGCTCACCTGGGCGGGGCGGGCGGTGGCGGTCGCCAACGCGCATCCGGAGGTGCTGGCGATCGCCGACGAGGTCGCCCCGGCGAACTCGTCCGACGGGGTGGCCGCGTACCTGGAGAAGGTGTTCGGGGCGGACTGAGCCGTCCGGCTGCGGCGCGCGACGAGCGTGCCGCAGCCGGATCCGGTCAGAGGTACTGGCCGGTGCTGTGTCCCTCACCACCGCCCGGCTGCCCCATGCCGGACATCCCCGGCAGCATCGCCCCGGCCGGCCCGCTGGGTAGCGCCTGCCGACCGGAACGCATCTGCTCCAGCTGCACCCGGGCCGCCATCTGTTGCGCGACCAGAGCTGCCTGGATGCCGTGGAACAGCCCTTCCAGCCAGCCGACCAGCTGGGCGTGGGCGATCCGCAGCTCGCCCTCGCTCGGCGCCTGGTCCTCGGAGAACGGCAGCGAGATCCGCTCCAGTTCCTCCCGCAGCTCGGGGGCCAGCCCTTCCTTCAGCTCGACGATCGACCGTTGGTGGATCTCCCGCATCCGGTGCCGGCTGGCGTCGTCCAGCGGAGCGGCCTTGACCTCCTCCAACAGCTGTTTGATCATGCTGCCGATCCGCATCACCTTGGCCGGCTGTTCAACCAGGCGCGACGGATCCTCACCAGCTCCTTCGTCGGTCTGCACGGTGCCGACGGGCCGGCCGTCCGGTCCGACCACCACCACGGTTCCGGAGTGCCCGGTACCGTCCCGGTCGGGCTCGTCGTTCTGTCCAGCGGAGCGCGCTTCGGTCATGCCCTCCATCTTTACCCAGCGGTACCCGTCAGCGTCCGGCGGCCCGCTGCTCGTTACCCGGCGGCACCCACCTCCCGGTGGTCCGTGCGCCGCGTTACCGTCGGCCGATGCCCTCCGATCCCCGTTCGGTGCTGACCAGCCCCGCGCCCGAACCGGACGCGACCGTCGCCTACGGCGAACACCCGGACCAGATCGCCGACCTGCGCCGCCCGGCCGGCTCCGGGCCGCCCCGTCCGCTGGTGGTGGTGGTGCACGGTGGTTTCTGGCGCGCGGAGTACGACCGGCGGCACACCGGTCCCCTGGCGAGCGCACTGGCCACGTTCGGGTACCCGGTCGCCCAGTTGGAGTACCGGCGGACCGGTCAGCTCGGCGGCGGCTGGCCCGGCACCCTCACCGACGTGCTGGCCGGAGTCTCCGCGCTGCCCGCGTTGGCCGAGGTCGCACTGCCGGGGCGGGTCACCGCCGCGCCGCCGGTGCTGGTCGGTCACTCGGCCGGCGGGCACCTCGCGCTGTACGCGGCGGCCCACGCACCCGGTGCCGTCGCCGGGGTGCTGGCCCTCGCACCGGTCGCCGACCTGACCGAGGCGTACCGGCTGGATCTGGACGCCGGTGCCGTGGCCGCTCTGCTCGGCGGCGGACCAGCCGACGTGCCGGAGCGGTACGCGACCGCCGATCCACTGTCGCTGGTTCCCTTACGACCACGCACGGTAGTGATGCACGGCACGCTCGATCGACAGGTGCCCATCGACCTCTCTCGAAATTACGTGGCTGCCGCCCGCGCCGCAGGTGCCGATATCCGCCTGATCGAGCTGCCAGAGTGCGAGCATTTCGGGCTTATCGCTCCCGGCTCGTCGGCGTGGCCGGAGGTTACCGGCGCGTTGCGGTCTTTGTACAAAGATCATTAGCCATTGACGCAGCGTCGCCGAGCAGGTAGAACGCCGAAGGGGTGGGATGCGCCCCGGCAACACATTCGAAGGGAACCCGGTGTCGCAGATTAACCGCAGGCGGGCACTCCAGCTGCTGGCCGCGCTCGGTACGGGCGGACTCGTCGCCGCATGCGGCTCCGACGCCGAGCCGGAGGTCACCAGCACAGAGAGCCCGATCAAGATCGGGCTCGTCGCGCCACAGTCGGGCCCGAGCAAGGCGATCGGCGACGAACTCAGCAACGGCTTCGAGCTGTACCTGGACCTCAACGACCGGCGCCTCGGTGGCCACCCGGTCGACATGGTCACGGCCGACGAGGGGAACAACGTCAAGTCCGGCCAGGCCGCCGTCGAGGGCCTGCTCAAGCAGGGCGTGCTCGCCCTGACCGGGGTCGCCAGCTCGTCGGTCATGTTCGGCATCCGGGACATCGTGGAACAGGCCCGGGTTCCGTTGATCGGCTCCAACGCCTCACCGCCGAGCCTGCAGAGCGTCGTCTACATCTGGCGTACGTCGTACGTGCTCGACGAGGCGGGCCGGGCGCTCGGCCGCTACCTGAAGGACGAACTCGCCCCCTCCGACCGGGTCGCGACGATCCTGCCCGAAGGGGTCCTCGGCGTCGAGGACGTGCTGCGTGGCTTCCGTGAGGAGTTCGGCCAGTCCGACCCGCGGATCGCCTCCCAGGTGGTCTGGACCTCCGGCAGCAGCCGCCCCAGCGGGACCGCCTACGTCTCGGACATCAACCGCGCGCTGGCCAACAACCCCTCGGTCGTCTTCTGCTTCTACTCCGGTGCGGCGGCCGTGGAGTTCATCATGCAACTGCGCGACGCCGGATTCCGGGGCCGGATCTACGCCCCCGGCTTCCTCACCGAGGGTTCGGTGCTGGACAACATCCGGCCAGTGGACGACGCGCTCGGCATCCGTACCGCGTTGAACTACTCCGCCGACCTGAACAACGCGGCCAACCGCCAGTTCGCCTCGGCGTATCGCAAGAAGCACAACACCTCCCCGACCACGTACGCGATGGCCTCGTACGACGCGGCCAAGGTGCTCGACCAGGCGATCCGACTTGCCGGCGCGGCACCCACCCCGCAGCAGGTCAACCTCGCGCTGGGCCGGATCGGGCAGATCGACAGCCCACGCGGTGCCTGGCAGTTCAACCAGCCCCGTACGCCACAGCAGAAGTGGTACCTGCGCGAGGTGCAACGTGACGGCCAGGTGGTGTCGAACGTGCTGGTCAACGAGTTGGCCACGCTGGGCTGACAGCGCGAGGCCGTCCCGGCCCGAGGACGGCCCCGTCGCCTGCTCAGTGCTCAGTGCCGCAGTTCGGCGATGCAGCACTTCACACTGCCACCGCCCTTCTTCAGCTCGGCCAACTCCACCGGCACCGGGGCGTACCCGGCCGCCTTGAGCCGACCGGCGAGCCGGGTGGCCTCGCTGTTGAGCACCACGTTGGCCCCGTCGCTGACCAGGTTCAGCCCGAAGGCGAGGGCATCCTCGTCGTCGGCCAGCACCGCGTCCGGGAAGAGCTGGGCGAGCACCCGCTGACTGGCGGCGGAGAAGGCCCCGGGGTAGTAGACGATGTTCCCGTCGTCGATCGGGGCGAGCGCCACGTCCAGGTGGTAGAAGCGCGGGTCGACCAGCCGCAGTGAGACCACCGGCCGTACGAGCGCCTCCTGCGCCTCGGCGTGCGCCGGCAACTCGGTACGGAAGCCGTGCCCGGCCAGGATCAGTCCGCCGTGCGCCTCCGGCAGGTATGCGAAGTCACCCTCGCCCTCGTTTGTCGCGTTCGGCGCGATGAACCGGCAGCCCAGCGACTCGTAGAAGGCCCGGTGCGGGGCTGCCTCGGCGGCCCGCTGCTGATGCTTGAACTGTGCCCCGTAGACCGTGCCGTCGACCATGAACGCGCCGTTGGCCGCGTAGACCATGTCGGGCAGGCCGGGCTCAGGTACCAGCAGGTGCACCTCGTGGCCGAGGCCGACCAGGGTCTCCCGCAGGCGGTCCCACTGCTTGATCGCCAGCTCCGCGTCGACCGGGGCGGTCATGTCCATCCACGGGTTGATCGCGTACTCGACCGCGAAGTGCTCGGGGGAGCACATGAGATATATCCGCTTTCGCGGCTCTCGCTGCTGGTTCACGGTGACCAAGGGTAGGTACGCTGGAACTTCGGTAACAGCCGCAAACATTGCTTCCCAGAGGCGGAACATTGCAAATCGATGCCGTTGACCAGCGAATCATTGCGCTGCTTGTTGCCGACGCTCGGGCCACCTACGCCGACATCGGCACCCGCGTGTCGCTCTCCGCTCCGGCGGTCAAACGGCGGGTCGATCGACTGCGGTCCGCCGGGGTGATCCGGGGATTCACGGCCATCGTGGACCCGGCCTCGGTCGGCTGGACCACAGAGGCGTTCGTGGAGTTGTTCTGTGCCGGCCGGACCACCCCGGCCCAGATCGGTGCCGCCGTGTGCCGTCACCCCGAGGTGGTCGGTGCGTACACCGTCTCCGGCGAGGCGGACGCGCTGGTGCACCTGCGTGCCGCCGACATCGCCAACCTGGAGGAGGCGCTGGAGCGGCTGCGGGCCGAGTCGTTCGTCACCTCCAGCCGCAGCACCATCGTGCTCTCCCGGCTGGTCGAGTCCCCGGGCGTCGGCCCCTCCACCGCCTGAGGCCGTAACAGCCGGCTCCGGCTGGAACCGAACACGAAGTCACCACGTCGAACCGGCCATGAAACGGGGCAGCAAACTCGCCGCGGCCGGCGGTTCACTGGTCGCGCTCGCTCTGCTCGCCGGCAGCCTGGCCGTGTCACAGCCTCCGTCGACCGGGCCCGACACCGACGAGGCACCGATGGTGCCGGTCGGCCTGGTCTCCTTCGACTCCTGCGCCGACGCCCTCACGGAGTTGCGGGCGGCGGCGACCGCCTCGGTCGGCCCGTACGGTCTCGCCGAGGACGGAGTGCCGCAGGCGGCGGCCTTCGGCGGCGCGGAGTCGATGGCCCGTACCTTCGCCGGAGCGCCGGGCGACGCCGCCGACCAAGACGCCGGGGCAGACTACTCGACGACCAACAACCACGAGGCCGGCGCGGACGAACCCGACCTGGTGAAGACCGACGGCCGACGGATCGTCACCGTCACCGGCGGGGTGCTGCGGGTGGTCGATCCGGTGACCCGCCGCGTCGCCGGGCGGCTCGACCTGGCCGACGGCCGGGAGGAGTTGCGCTGGCAGGAGCACCGCCTGCTGCTGCTCGGCGACCATGCGCTGGTACTCGGCGAGGATCCGCCGCGCCCGGACGACGGACTGAGCTCGATCAGGCGTTCCGGCGCGACCCGCCTGCTGCTGATCGACCTGACCGACCGTCCCGCGGTGCTCGGCACATACCGCATCCAGGGCCGCACCGTCGACGCCCGGTTGACCGGTGACACGGCCCGGGTGGCGGTCCGGGCACCGGCCCGACTTGAGTTTCCGTGGGCGTCCGAGGGCACCGACCAGGTCCGCACCGAGCGGAACCGCGAGGTGATCGCCGAGGCCGGTGTCGAGGCATGGCTGCCGGCGTACGAGTGGACCGCCGGGCCGGAGCGGCACACCGGCCGGGTCGGCTGCGACCGGCTCAGCCGACCCGACCGGATGACCGGCTCGGCCACCCTCACCGTGCTCAGCTTCGACCTCACCAGCGACCGGCTCGGCGATGGTGACCCGGTGGCCGTGGCCGCCGACGCCGACACCGTCTACGGCACGGCGACCAGCCTGTACCTGGCGGGTCCGCGTCCGAGGCCGATCAGCGGCCGGCCCCGCTGGGAGCCGTCGCCGGCCGAGCAGATCACCGACATCTACCAGTTCGACACCGCCGCGCCGGGGCGTCCCCGCTTCCTGGCCGCCGGCTCGGTGCCCGGTCGGCTGATCAACCAGTACGCGCTCTCCGAGTGGGCGGGGCACCTGCGGGTGGCCACCACCACCGGCGAGTCCCGGGATGACGGCACCGCCTCCGAGTCGGCGGTTCGGGTGCTGCGTCACGACGACGGGGCGCTGGTACCGGTCGGCATGGTCGGCGGCCTCGGGCGGGGGGAACGCATCTACTCGGTGCGCTACCTCGGCCCGGTCGCGTACGTCGTGACCTTCCGGCAGATCGATCCGCTCTACGCGCTCGACCTCGCCGATCCGGCCGCGCCCAGGGTCACCGGCGAGTTGAAGATCACCGGATACTCCGCGTACCTGCATCCGCTGCCCGAGGAACGCCTGCTCGGTGTCGGTCAGGAGGCCGACCGTCGGGGACGGACCAAGGGCGTACAGGTGTCGCTCTTCGACGTCCGTGATCCGGGGCGGCCGGACCGGCTCGACCAGTGGCACCTGCCCGGCGGGCGGTCCCGCGCCGAGCACGATCCGCACGCCTTCCTGTACCGCCCGGAGACCGGACTGGTCGCGCTGCCCGTCGACGCCGGTGTCCGGCTGCTGCGCGTCAGCGACGACACCATCAGCGAGATCGGCGAGGTGACCCATCCGGCCGGCGACAGCAGCCGGCGGCAGTGGGGTCAGCCGGTACGGCGGTGCCTTGTGGTCGGCGACGTGCTCTGGACGGTCTCCGAGGCGGGCCTGCGCGCCACCGACCCGGCCACGGCCCGCAGCCTGGCCTGGATCGCCGCCACCTGAACCTTCCTCCCACGCGGGTGGGGTCCGGTTTCTCGGGGTTTCCGGGCCCCACCCGCCTTGACCTCAACCACGCTTCAACTGGTCGACTCCGGTGGGAAGCGTCGGTGAGGGGGAGACATGCGCGCGGTGTGGATTCACGAGTTCGGCGGGCCGGAGCACCTCGTGCCCGGCACCGCACCCGATCCGGCACCCGAGCCGGGACAGGTGCTGATCGACGTGGTGCACGCGAACATCACCTTTGTGGAGACCCAGTTCCGGGCGACCGGCTTCGGGCCGTCGGGCGCGACGCTGCCGGTGATCCCGGGCAACGGCGTCGGCGGTCTGATCAGCGGAGTCGGGCCGGGCGTAGACCCGGGACTGGTCGGCCGACGGGTGGTCAGCGGCATCGGCGCGGAGTCCGCCGCCGAGCGGGGCGTGGCCCTGGTCCGGCCGACGCCGACCCCCGCCCTCCTGCGGGCCTACACCGAGCGAGCGCTGGCGGAGGGTGCGGCCGGACGGCTGCGTCCGGTGATCGGCCAGCGATTCCCGCTGGCCCGGGCAGCCGAGGCGCACGCGGCGATCGAGGCCCGCTCGACGGTCGGCAAGACCCTGCTCGACGTGCGCTGACCGCCCTCAGAGGTACATGCCGGTGCGATGCTCGCCGCGTCCCGACTTGTCTCCCTCGCCGAAGAACCGCTTGCCGCCGAACTCGCCGTGCAGGCGGTCGTCCAGCTCGTCGGCGAGCCCGGTCATCACCTGCACCGCCAGCATCAGGTGGGTCGGCTGGAAGTTGCGGCCGAAGACCGGGATCGACGCCCACACGGTGTCGTCGGCACAGTAGAGCCGGCCGATCGGCATCCGGTTGGTCAGCTCGGAGAGCTTGACGTACAGCCGCTCGGTCGGCTCGACCTCGGTCAGCACCGGAGAGAAGACGTCGACCAGCGGCGGATTGTCCCGCACCCGGACGAATACCATCGCCGAGCCGGCCCGGATGTTGATGTCACCGTCGGAGTCGACCTGAAGCCGGTCGGAGTCCGACTTGAGCATGGTCGACACGACCGTGCGCACCCGCTCGGCCAGATCCAGCACCTCGGTGTCGGCATCGGCCTCGTCGGTTGCGGCCAGCGCCTTCTCCAGCTCGGTGCCGATCTCGCGCGTCAGGTTCGCCGCGCTGCGGGCGGTCCCCAGTGCCGCCCCGGGGATCGGCTCACCCTCGCCGTCCTCGATCGCGTAGACCAGGAAAGCCGGATGGGGTGCGCCGTAGATGTCGCGCAGGGTGCGGGAGAGCAGCGCGGCCAGTCGGCTGGCCTCGTCCGCCGTGGAATCCAACCCGAACTGGTCCCCGGAACCGTCGACCACGCCCGGCGGTGACCACCCCAACGCGATCATGTCGGCGACGGCCGCACGGTCCAGCCGGTAGCCGGGTGGCAGTGTGGCGTTGCCCACCGCCCGAGCCGCGAACCGGCCGTCGCTCTTCACCTCGACATAGACGGAGTAGACGGCGTCATCGATGCCGGAGGCGGTCGGGTCGAGGGTCAGCGCCACCTCCGCGCGCGACGGCAGCGCGGACAGCCGCTCCGCCAGAGCCTGGGCGAAATCCCGCCACGCCTGGGTCACCTTCGACCGCAGGTCGGCCGTGCTCGGTTCGTCGAGCAGGATCGACTCGTGCTGCACCGGCGTGCCGGGCGGTGCAGAGGGGTGGTCAGCCGTCATGATCGCCTCCGTCCGTTCCGGTCACCCTATCCAGCAGGCTGCCGGCACGAATCAGCGCGGACCGTGATCGGACAACGCTTTGGGGGGGCCGTCAGCGGTGGTCGGGTCCGGCCGGGTCGGCCCGGGAGTGCGGGTCGCCGCCCAGTTCCACCGGCCAGGTCGCGGTCAACTCGGAGAGCCGGGCCACGGCCACCGCCGGATCCGCGCCGCGCCCGACGGCCAGACCGAGCAGGTACGCGGTGACCGGCGCACCGGGCCGCAGCACCTGGTGTGCCACGTCCCGGGCCAGATCCAGCACGGTCGCCACCGGCACCTGTGCCGGATCGAGACCCAGCTCCGCACAGGCGGCCGTGACCCAGTCGTCCAGCACCGTCATCGCGTCCACTCCTCCGCCCGGCGTAGGTCATGCTCAGTGTCGCAGTCGAACCAGGGTGCCGGGCCGGCACCGGGCCAGGTCACCTCGCACACCTTCAGGCCGGCGAGCAGTTCCCGCAGCGGTGCACCGGTCACGTCACCGCCGCGCCGGACGGCGAGTCGAGCCAGCGCGGCCCGCAGGGCGGCGGGCCGCCACACCCCGCACAGCGTCTGCCGCCGCCCCGACCGGTCCAGATAACAGGCCCCGTCGAAGGTCACCGAACCCGGCGTCCCGATGCGCGCCGATTCGGCGCTCGGCGCTGCCGTGCCCGCCGGCCGACCGCACCTGGGACGGCCGACGCCGGTGTCGAGCAGGTGATCCAGCAGGCTTCCGACGGCGGATCGGGTCAGCAGGGGCAGGTCGGCGGCGAGCAGGGCGACGACGGGTATCTCCGTGTCGAGCAGGGCCAGTCCGGCCGCGACGGCGGCCACCGGCCCACCGCCCGGTGGCATCTCCCGGGTCAGGCGCACTCCGGTGATCGCCGGTCCGGGGCCGACCAGGATCCGGGGTGACGCGTCGGCCACCGCGGTCAGCACCCGCTCCCGCATCGGCACCCCGCCGACCGGTAACGCCGGCTTGTCCCGCCCGCCCATCCGACGCCCCGCACCACCCGCGAGCACCACCGCCGCGTACGCCGTCATGGCGCCACGCTAGCCGCCCGCACGCCCCGGAGGGGTCCCCGGCGTCCGCCATGGTGTCCGGCCCCTGTCGAGCTGAACGCATGGACGAATCATCGGCGCCGCGCTACCGATAGGACCTGGCCGGACGGTGACCGGGGGCGGCGTGCCGGAGGTCGGGTGATCCGGGGCAGGATGGACGGCGTGGGACGGGCTTCGGATCGACGTCATGTGGTGCGGGTGGATCTGGACGCGGCCGAGACCGGCCGACGCCGGGTGCGGCGGCCGGACACGCTCGCCGCCGAGGAGCCGTTGGAGATCCGGGTCGGTCCCGCCGGACCGGGGCGACGTCCGCCGCTGACCGTCACCATGCGCACCCCGGGAGCCGACCTCGACCTGGCCGTCGGTTTCCTGTTCAACGAGGGGCTGATCCGCTCCGCGGACGATGTGTCCACCGCGCAGTTGTGTGCCGGCACCGAGACCCCGAACACCTACAACGTGGTGGACGTGACCCTGGCTCCCGGCGTACCGGACCCGGTCACCGACCCGACCCGGCATTTCCCCACCACCAGCGCCTGCGGGGTGTGCGGCAAGGCGAGCATCGACGCGGTGCGTACCCGGTCGATCTTCGATGTCGGCGACGACCCGCTGAGCGTGCCGGCGGAGCTGCTGGCCGGGTTGCCGCAGCGGCTGCGGGCCGGGCAGCGGGGGTTCGACCGCACCGGTGGACTGCACGCCGCGGGCCTGTTCTCCACGGACGGTGAGTTGGTGGTGCTGCGCGAAGACGTGGGTCGGCACAACGCGGTCGACAAGGTGGTGGGCTGGGCGGTACGCGAACACCGGCTGCCGCTGAGCGGTCAGGTGCTGCTCGTCTCGGGTCGGGCCAGTTTCGAGCTGACCCAGAAGGCGTGGATGGCGGGTGTGCCGCTGCTCGCCGCGGTTTCGGCGCCGAGCACGCTCGCGGTCGACGTGGCCACCGAGGCGGGCATGACCCTGGTCGGATTCCTACGGGGACGGACGATGAACGTCTACACCGGCGGACACCGGGTCACCGCCTGACGTGCCGCCGGAGGGCGGGCACCGTCAACGGTTGGCCAGCAGCTCGAACAGCTCCAGCCGGGCCGCGGCGTCGCGGGCGATCAGGAAGCCGGCGATGCCCAGAACCCAGCCGAGCATGCTGCCCGAGGTGCGGACGATCCAGGCGTTGAGCCGGGCCAGCACCGGCTCCACCCAACTTGCCAGGCCACCCGCGCAGCCACCAACAACATCGCCGGCAACACCATGACCAGGCAGTAGCCGACGAGCAGCGCCACGCTGGCGGGCACGGCCAGGCCGGAGGTGGTGAGCAGGCCCAGCGCGCCGAGGTACGGCAGCATCGTCGCCACCTCGGCCAGCGCGGCGAACAGCGCCAGTCCCACCAGCCAGCGGGACGACGAGTCACCGGCGGTCACCCGGTCGCGCCAGCGCAGCACCCGACCCGTACCGGCACCACGCTTGCCGTCGTATCGAAAGCTCAACGCGAACAGGCCGACCCCGAGGACCAGCTGACCCCAGAGCACCGGCCGGTTGTCCAACGCACCGCCCAGCAGCGCGGCCAAGCCGCTGCCACCGAAGTACAGCAGCAACCCGACCACGAAGTAGAAACCGGCGATGGTGCCGAGGTAGCTCATCACCCGCCGGACGCTCACCGGCCCCGGGGCGAGCAGCAGCCACACCGGGATGAACAGGGTGCCGATGCTGGTGCTGTCCACCAGCGCCAGGCCGACGAGGGACAGCAGCAGGGCAACGCTCATTCCGTTCCGACGCCATGCTCGGGCATGCGGCGATTATCCCGCACCGCAGGCCGGTTGGTGCGCCCGCTCAGCGGAGTGCGGTCACCGAGGACGCCGTCGTGCGCGCCGCCTGGCCCGGCGCCGCGCTCTCGGCAGGCCCGTCGCCGGCCAGCCGTCCAGCTGGGACGGTGGCACTCCCCGGCGGAGCAGGTCGTCCAGCAGCACCGCGAGTGAGTAGTCGGGATGCTCGGCCAGCACCCGCTCCAGGGCCACCGCCGCCAACGCGCCCTGCCCGTCGCGCCAGGCGGCGAACGCGAGCAGCGAACCCGGAGCGGCGATCAGCTCCTCGTCGGCCCGGCGCAGCACCTCGGCCCAGAACGCGATGTCCTCGTCCCGACCGTCGGTACGCTCCCAGGCATGATCGCGTACCGGCAGGTGGGTCAGGAGCAGGCAGAGCCAGGCCACCTCGTCGTCGGTCAGCCGTTCGCCGGCACGGTGCCGCCGCACCGTAACCCGCAGCGCCGCCGTGCCGGCCGCCCGCAGCGCCCGAGCGCCGAGCAGGTCGGTGGGGGGCGCGGCGGCCAACAGGTCGGTGAGCCGCTGCTGCGCCCGCTCGACCGCGCGCCGCATCGCCTCCGCGCCGGTCGGGGCCACCTGCGCGGCGAGTGCCGCCCGGTCCGGTAGGGCCACCTGTCCGGCGAAGACCGCCGCCGCGGGCACCGCGCTGGCCTGCGGTTCGTAGGGGGTGCCCTCCGGCGGACAGCACTCCGGCTCCTCGCAGAGGTAGGACCACCACCGCCCGTCGGTGACCCGCAGCGCGTCGAGCACGGCCAGCCCCGCCTCGGCCAACGCGGCCCGGACCGCGTCCACCGCCGGGGTCACCCGGGCTGCCGGTCCGTATCCGACAACGGTGGCCGAGTCGGCACCCTGGCGGGCGGTCACCGCGGCGATGTGCTGGCCGGGCTCGTAGGGGTCGGTGTCGCCGGGCAGGTCGCCGCGCGCGGCGAAGACGATCCGCTTACCAGACAGCGCCACCACCACGATGCTGTCGGCGGGATGAAAACCCAGCAGATACGGCACGGCGGCGATGAGGTCGGCGGGAGAGCGTACGGACAGGCGGGGCAGCTCGGTCGAGTTCATGCAGGCAGCCTGCGAGCCGGGGGTCCTGCGCCGCTGCCCCTGTGGACGACACGCCGGTCATCCACAGTCACACACAGTGTTCTTGCAGCTCACACGCGATCAGCGGCGCTACCGAAGCCGACAACGCGCTGCTGGCGATATGTTGCGGGGATGGATCTGGCGTACCTGCGGTCGCATCCGGAGCAGTTGCCCACCTTCCTGACCCATCAGCGGATCCGGGAGACGCCGGTGTCCGGCGGCAACATCTGCGCGGCTTCCCGGCTGACTCTGGACGACGGTCACTCGGTGTTCGCGAAGTCCTGGCCGGAGAACGCGGATCGGCCGGTGCCGGAGGGCTTCTTCGCCACCGAGGCGGCCGGGCTGCGCTGGCTGCGTGAGGCCGATGCCGTCGCCGTACCGGAGGTGCTTGTCGCATTGCCGGAGCTGCTGGCCCTGGAGTGGATCGAGCCGGGCGAGCCGGGTTCGGCGGCGGCCGACCGTTTCGGGCGGGAACTGGCCGAGTTGCACCGGGCTGGCGCCGATGCGCTCGGCGCGCGGTGGCCGGGGTTCATCGGTGCCCTGCCGGCGGACAACACGCCCGACGACGGCCCGTGGACGGAGTGGTTCGCCCGGGCCAGGCTGCTGCCCTACCTGCGCCGATCGGTCGACGGCGGAGCCCTCACCAGCGCCGACATCGCGCTGGTCGAGCAGGTCATCGCCCGGCTCGGCGAGTTCGGCGGTGACGAGCCGCCCGCCCGCATCCACGGTGACCTCTGGCCGGGCAACCTGCTCTGGGGCGATGACGACCGGGTCTGGCTGGTCGACCCGGCGGCGCACGGTGGGCACCGGGAGACCGACCTGGCCCAGTTGACGCTCTTCGGCGGCCCTCCGCACCTCGACCGCATCATGGCGGCGTACCAGGAGAGCTGGCCGCTGGCCGACGGGTGGCGAGCCCGGGTGCCACTGCATCAACTGCATCTGCTGCTCGTGCACACCGCGCTTTTCGGTGCGGCACACCGTGATTCGGTAACCAGGAGCGCCCGGGACGCCCTGAGCGGGGCGAGTCGCGCTACCGTCGACCGGTGAGCCTGCCCCCGCCCACCGGCCTCGTCGACCGGTACGGCCGCGTCGCCCGGGACCTGCGGGTGTCGTTGACCGACAAGTGCAACCTGCGCTGCACCTACTGCATGCCCGCCGAGGGCCTGCCCTGGCTGGCCGGCCCGCAACTGCTCACCGACGACGAGGTGGTCCGGCTGATCCGGGTCGCGGTGTGCCGGCTCGGGGTCGACGAGGTGCGGTTCACCGGTGGTGAACCGCTCATCCGCCCCGGTCTGGTCGGCATCGTCGAAGCCGTCTCGGCACTCGAACCGCGCCCTCGGATCTCGCTGACCACGAACGGCATCGGCCTGGACCGGCTCGCCCCCGCGCTGCGCACCGCCGGCCTGGACCGGGTCAACGTCTCACTCGACACGCTGGACCGGGACCGCTTCGCCCGGCTCACCCGCCGGGATCGGCTGGCCGACGTGCTGGCCGGCCTGGCCGGCGCGGCCACCGCCGGGCTGACGCCAGTCAAGATCAACACCGTGCTGATGCGTGGCGTCAACGACGACGAGGCACCGGCGCTGCTGCGCTTCGCCCTCGACCACGGTTACGAGCTGCGGTTCATCGAGCAGATGCCGCTGGACGCACAGCACGGCTGGGACCGGGCTGCCATGGTGACCGCCGACGAGATCCTGGCCGCGCTGAGTGCCGCGTACGACCTCAGCCCGGACCCGACCGAACGCGGCACCGCCCCCGCCGAAACCTGGCTGGTCGACGGCGGCCCGGCCCGGGTAGGTGTGATCGGCACGGTGACCCGGCCGTTCTGCGGCGACTGCGACCGGACCCGGCTCACCGCCGACGGGCAGATCCGCAACTGCCTGTTCGCCACCGAGGAGTCGGACCTGCGCGGCGCGTTGCGGGCCGGAGCCGACGACGAGGAGCTTGCCCGGCGCTGGCGGGCGGCGACGCTGAACAAGCGGGCCGGGCACGGCATCGACGACCCGTCCTTCCTGCAACCGACCCGGCCGATGTCGGCCATCGGAGGCTGACCGTGGCCAGCGTCACCATCCGATACTTCGCCGGCGCACGGGCTGCGGCCGGCCGCGCCGAGGAGACCACCGCCGCGGGCCGGTCGCTCGACGAGTTGGTGGCCGAGCTGGCCGAGCGGCACGGCGGGCGCTTGGTGTCGGTACTGGCGGTGTCGAGTTTCCTGATCGACGGCGTGACCTGTCATGATCGGCGGAAGCCGCTGCCGGCCGGCGTGACGATCGACGTCCTGCCTCCTTTTGCCGGCGGCTGAGGGGGAGCCAACGTGTTCGCGGTACTCGGCTTCGTCACCACGCTGGCCGTGATCACCGGGTTGATCCATCTTTACCTGTGGAAACGCCTGGTGAAGGACACCACCACCGCCGGGCGCTGGCGGCGGGCCGGCACGGTCAGCGCCGTGGTGCTGGCCCTGCTGGTGCCGGCGACCATGGTCGGCACCCGGGCCGGCATGTACTGGCTCGCCTGGCCGGGCTACCTGTGGCTCGCGCTGATGTTCTACCTGTTGGTGCTGCTCGTCGTGCTGGAAGTTCCGATGCTGGTGACGCGGCTGGTGCTGCGCCGCCGGTCGGCCCTGGTCGCCCCGGAGCCGGTCCTGGTCGCCCCGGCCGTCGCGCCGATGGCTGCGCCGTCGGGCGATCAGGCGACCCCGGCCGAGACGCCGGACGCGCCGAGTGCGCCGGCCCAGCCGACCGTCGACGGGACGACAGATCGACCGGTCGCCGGCGCCGTCGGCCCCGACCACGATCCGGGCCGCCGCCTGCTGCTCGCCCGCGGCGCGGCGATCTTCGCCGGGCTCACCGCCACCGGCCTGGTCGGCTACGGCGTACGCACCGCGCTGGGTCCGCCCCGGCTGGACCGGGTGCAGATCCCGCTGGCCAAGCTGCCCCGCAGCATGGACGGTCTGCGCATCGCCACCGTCTCGGACATCCACATCGGCCCGTTGACCGGCCGGGCGCACACCGAGCGGATCGTGGCCGCGATCAACCGGCTGGACGCCGACATCGTCGCCGTGGTCGGCGACCTGGTCGACGGCACGGTCGCCGAGTTGGGCGACGACGCCGCACCGCTGCGCGATCTGCAAGCACGCCATGGCAGCTACTTCGTCACCGGCAACCACGAGTACTACTCCGGGGTGGAGGAGTGGGTGGCCGAGGTCGACCGGCTCGGGCTGCAGGTGCTCCAGAATCGGCGGCTGGAGATCGCCACCGGTGGTGGGGTGCTCGACCTGGCCGGTGTCAACGACGTCTCCGCCGTCGGCAACGGCGTCTCCGCGCCGCCGGACTACGACGCGGCGTTGGGCGACCGTGACCCGTCCCGGCCGGTGGTGCTGCTCGCCCACCAGCCGGTGGCCGCGCTGGAGGCGGCGCGGTACGGGGTCGACCTGCAACTGTCCGGCCACACCCACGGCGGTCAGATCGTCCCCTTCAACCTGCTGGTCCGACTCGAACAGCCGGTCGTCTCCGGGCTCGGTGAGGTGGACGGCACGAAGGTCTACGTGACCAATGGGGCCGGCTTCTGGGGGCCGCCGGTACGGGTCGGCGCGGAGCCTCAGGTCACCCTCGTCGAGCTTCGTTCGGCATAGCGCAGCTCACCTCCACGCGTGGCGGCGCGCGGGAGCGCGGCCGGTCGTGGCAGGATGCGGCGTGCCCCCGTTCAGCCCCGTACCCCCCGGTGGCCTTCCGCCCTTCGTCGCGGACCTGCACATCCACTCGAAGTACTCGCGGGCCTGTAGCCGTGACCTGACTCTGCCGAACCTCGGTTGGTGGGCGCGACGCAAGGGAATCGCGGTCCTCGGTACCGGTGACTTCACCCACCCCGCCTGGTATGACCACCTGCGGGAGACCCTGCATCCCGCCGAGCCGGGCCTGTACCGGCTGTCGCCGGAGGCGGAGCGGGACATCGCCCGTCGGCTGCCGCCCCGGCTGGCCAGCGAGGCGGAGAGCGATCCGGTCCGGTTCATGCTCAGCGTGGAGATCTCCACCATCTACAAGCGCGACGACCGGACCCGCAAGGTCCATCACCTGATCTATCTGCCGGATCTGGACGCGGTGGGCCGGTTCAACGCCGCGCTCGGCCGGATCGGCAACCTCGGCTCGGACGGTCGACCCATCCTCGGTCTGGACTCGCGCGATCTGCTGGAAATCACGCTGGAGGCGAGCGCGGACGGGTATCTCGTGCCGGCCCACATCTGGACCCCGTGGTTCTCGGCCCTGGGCTCGAAGTCCGGCTTCGACGCAATCGCCGACTGCTACGCCGATCTGGCCGATCACATCTTCGCGGTGGAGACCGGGCTCTCCTCGGACCCGGAGATGAACTGGCGGGTGGGCAGCCTGGACCGCTACCGGTTGGTGTCCAACTCCGACGCGCACTCGCCACCCGCGCTTGCCCGCGAGGCCACGGTCTTCGCCGCGTCCCGGGACTACTTCGGCATCCGGGAGGCGCTGCGTACCGGTGACGGGCTGGCCGGGACGATCGAGTTCTTCCCGGAGGAGGGCAAGTACCACGCCGACGGCCACCGGCTGTGCGGGGTGAACTGGGCACCGGAGCGGACCCGGGAGGCCGGTGGGCGCTGCCCGGAGTGTGGCAAGCCGCTGACGGTGGGCGTACTCAGCCGGGTCGAGGAGTTGGCCGACCGGCCCGAGGGTCACCGGCCGGCGCACGCCCCCGAGGTGACCCACCTGATTCAGCTCGCCGAGATCCTCGGCGAGATCAACAAGGTCGGTCCGCGCTCCAAGCGGGTCGAGGGGAGGCTGACCGAGTTGGTCGCCGCGCTCGGCCCCGAGCTGGAGATCCTGACCCGCGTTCCGCTGGACGAGATCGACCGGGTCGGCGGCGAACTGCTCACCGAGGCGATCGGCCGACTGCGTCGCGGCGAGGTCCGCCGGGTGCCGGGGTACGACGGCGAGTACGGCGTGATCACCCTGTTCGACCCGGCCGAGCTGAGCGGCGGGGCTGGCGAGTCCGCCGGGCAGGAGACGCTGTTCGACGTGCCGGTGCCCGCGCAACGCCGGGCGCCGGAGACCACGGCGAGGATGGGCGCTGCGGCGAAGGCTGCTGCCGGCGTCAGGCGTCCGTCGGCGAAGCCCGAGCCGAAACGCAAGCCGGTGTCTCCGCCGCCGCCGATCGCGCCGACGCCCTCCCCGCACGAGCCGTTCGAACCGATGCTCGCCGGCATGGAGGAGGTCGGCACCGGCCTGCTCGACCGGCTCGACGCGATGCAACGGGTGGCCGCCTCGGCGCCCGGTGGCCCGCTGCTGATCGTCGCCGGTCCGGGTACCGGCAAGACGCGGACGCTCACCCATCGGATCGCCTATCTCTGCGCCGAGTTGAACGTCTTCCCCGAGCGGTGCCTGGCCATCACGTTCACCCGAAGGGCTGCGGAGGAACTGCGACACCGCCTCGACGGCCTGCTCGGCCCGGTCGCCGAGGACGTCACCGTCGGCACCTTCCACTCGCTCGGGCTGACCATCCTGCGCGAGAACGCCGGGGCCGCCGGCCTGTCCGACGGCTTCCGGATCGCCGACGACGCGGAACGGGCCGCCGCGCGGAGCGATGCCGGAGAAGACCCGGCCCGCTACGCCGCGCTGCTGCGCAAGCAGGGCCTGGTGGACCTGGACGAGCTGCTCACCCTGCCGGTGACGCTGCTACGCGAGGACCGGAGGCTGGTCGACCGGTACCGGCAGCGGTGGCAGTGGATCTTCGTGGACGAGTACCAGGACGTCGACGCGGTGCAGTACGAGCTGCTGCGGCTGCTCAGCCCGGCCGACGGGAACCTGTGCGCGATCGGCGACCCGGACCAGGCGATCTACTCGTTCCGGGGTGCCGACGTCGGGTACTTCCTGCGCTTCTCGCAGGACTTCACCGACGCCCGCCTGGTCCGGCTCAACCGCAACTACCGGTCCTCCGCGCCGATCCTGGCCGCCGCGGTGCAGGCCATCGCGCCGTCATCGCTGGTCCGGGGTCGCCGGTTGGATCCGGCCCGGCTCGACCCGGAGTCACCGCTGGTCGGCCGGTACGCCGCGGCCTCCGTCGCCGACGAGGCCGACTTCGTGGTACGCACGGTGGACGAGCTGGTCGGCGGCCTGTCCCACCGGTCGCTGGACTCCGGTCGGATCGACGGACGGTCGACCACGCTGTCCTTCTC
This sequence comes from Micromonospora sp. ATLC16, assembly GCF_057196645.1. Taxonomy (NCBI): domain Bacteria; kingdom Bacillati; phylum Actinomycetota; class Actinomycetes; order Micromonosporales; family Micromonosporaceae; genus Micromonospora; species Micromonospora sp. ATLC16. Next base: position 34,952 of record NZ_JBXUOW010000017.1, on the reverse strand, counting down.
GGACATCGCGGTGCTGTACCGCACCGACTCGCAGGCCGCGCCGATCGTGGACGCCCTGGCCCGGGCCAACGTTCCGGTGCAGAAGCGCTCGCACGACCGGCTGCGGGACCGTCCCGGGGTGGCCGCCATCGCTCGCGAGCTACGGCACGCCCCCGGTGTCGAGGGTGCCCTGCCGGCGCGGGTGCGCCTCGCCGGCCAGGTGCTCGCGGACCGGTTCGCCGCCCCCACCCTGGACGGGTCCGGTGGGGTACGCCCGGAGGACGTCCGGACCGCCGTCGACCTGCTGACGCCGTTGGCCCGGCGCTGCGGTGACGATCTGGAGATGTTCCTGTCGCAGCTCGCCACCGGCGCCGAGGTGGACGCGCTCGACCCGCGTGCCGAGGCGGTCACGCTGTTGACCCTGCACGCCGCGAAGGGGCTGGAGTTTCCGGTGGTCTTCCTGGTCGGTGCCGAGGACGGGATGCTGCCGCTGCGCTGGCCCGGTACCACGCCGGACGAGGCCGCGGTGGCCGAGGAACGGCGACTCTTCTTCGTCGGGTTGACCCGTGCCCAGGACCGGCTCTACGTCAGCCATGCCGCCCGCCGATTCCGGCACGGTTCGGAGCGGGACTGCCGCCCGTCGCCGTTCCTCGACGTGATCGACCCGGGCCTGTTCGAGCGGCTCGGCAACAGCGAGGGCCCCCGGCGACCCAGGGACCGGCAACTACGTCTCATCTGACGAAGGGGCGATCGGGTCGCCGATCGCCCGGGCAGTGTGGCACCGGTGACCTGCCGTAGGCACTACGGTGACGGTGCCGGTGGTCGACCGACCACCACCGACTTCACGGGATGGCTCAGGAGGACGTGCGCATGGCGAACTACGGAGCACCGGGCCCAGGCCCGCAGCCGTGGCACGAGCCGCATCCTGGCGAGCAGCCGCGGCCCGAGCCGCAGCCCGGCCAGTGGTACGGCCAGGGTGGGGCGGCCGGGGCGCAGCCGCCCCACGACCCGGGCCAGGACCACGGGTACGGCCAGGACCACCGGTACGCCCAGGACCACGGGTACGCCCAGGACCACCGGTACGGCCAGGACCACGGGTACGGCCAGGACCACAGGTACGCCCAGGACCACGGGTACGCCCAGGACCACAGGTACGGCCAGGACCACGGGTACGCCCAGGACCACGGGTACGCCCAGGACCACGGGTACGCCCAGGACCACGGGTACGCCCAGGACCACGGGTACGCCCAGGACCACGGGTACGCCCAGGACCACGGGTACGGCCAGGACCACGGCAGTGGTCAGCGCTACGGGTCCGGCGAGTCCTACGACGCCGCCGGGGGGCATGGCGGCGGCCCGTACGACACGACCGGTCCGGGGCACGCCCCGGCGGGACCGGATACCTGGGCGCAGTCCGCCTACCAGCCCGATGCGGAGACCGGGTACGCCGGCGCACCCACACCACCGCCGCAGCGTCGGCGCGGCCGGATGCTCGTGGTGCTGGCGGCCGTGCTGGTGCTGGTGCTGGGAGGTGTGGCGGCGTTCTATCTGGTCGGGCGGGACGACCAGACACCGACCCCGGTGGCCGCGCCGACCGAGGACGTGGCGTCCACGCCGGACCCGCAGGACGAGGAGACCCCGCCCGACGATCCGGCCACCGCACCTTCCGCCGACCCCCGTTTCGTGCAGGCCGGGCAGTGCGTACGCAACGGCGCCGCGGCCGGCGGCAAGCCCCGGCTGCTGCTGAGTGAGTGTTCGCCGGGGTCGTACGAGGTGCTGCGGCGTTTCGACGGCAAGACCGGCGGCGAGCGTGACGCCGAGGAGAAGTGCGCGGGGGTCGACGGCTACACCAACTGGTACTTCTACGACAGCGAGTTGGACTCGCTCGACTTCGTGCTCTGCCTCAAGCAGCGCGACTGACGACCTATCAGCAAATCTAGTGCTGTCTAGCCTCCACGCTAGACAGCACTAGATTTTGGTCGAGGGCAACACGCCGGTACCACCGTCTATCCATGTCTAGCCTCTCCTCTAGACGGCCCGATACTCTGCGATGCGTGGATCCGGTCCGCAACCCGTACGCGCCGGGCGCCGGCCAGCGTCCGCCCGAACTCGCCGGGCGGGGGCGCGAACTGGACGTCTTCGACGTCGTGCTGGAACGCATCGCCCGGGGTCGACCGGAACGCAGCCTGATGCTCACCGGGCTACGCGGCGTCGGCAAGACCGTCCTGCTGAACACGTTGCGCTCCCAGGCGATCAACCGGCTCTGGGGCAGCGGCAAGATCGAGGCACGACCGGATCAGTCGCTGCGCCGACCCATTGCCGCCGCGCTGCACATGGCAGTCCGAGAGTTGGCACCGAGACACCGGGCACCCGAGCGCATCGACGCCTTCCTCGGGGTGCTCAAGGCCTTCGCCCAACGGGGCGCTCCGACCGGCCGGGGTGGAGCGGCTCCGAAACTGCGCGACCGTTGGCAGCCCGGCATCGACGTGCCGGCGGCCAGCGGGCGGGCCGACTCCGGCGACATTGAGATCGACCTGGTGGAGTTGCTCACCGACGCCGCCTCCGTCGCCAGCGACGTCGGCACCGGCGTTGCCGTCTTCATCGACGAGATGCAGGACCTCGGTCCGGCAGATGTCTCCGCGCTCTGCGCCGCCTGCCACGAGCTGTCGCAGCTCGGCGCACCCCTGATCGTGGTCGGCGCCGGCCTGCCGCACCTGCCGGCGGTGTTGAGCGCGGCGAAGTCGTACTCCGAGCGGCTGTTCCGTTACCAACGCATCGACCGTCTCGACCGGATCGCCGCCGACCACGCGCTCTGCGCGCCGGCCGAGCGGGAGGACGTCGAGTACGAGGCGAAGGCCCTCGACCTGCTCTACGAGAAGTCCGGCGGTTATCCGTACTTCGTGCAGGCGTACGGGAAGGCCACCTGGGACCACGCGCCCCGGTCACCGATCACCCCGGCCGACGTACGCGTCGCCGCGCCGGAGGCCGAGGCGGAGCTGGCCGTCGGCTTCTTCGGCTCCCGCTTCGAGCGGGCCACCCCCGCCGAGCGGGAGTACATGCGAGCGATGGCGACGCTCTCGCTTGTCGAGACGGAGACCGACGGCGGTGGCCGGGACGACATGGACGCCGCGGTGCCGACCTCGGAGATCGCCCGAGCCCTCGGCCGCAAGCCCGCCAGCCTCTCACCGGCCCGGGACGCCTTGATCAAGAAGGGGCTGATCTACTCCGGGGAGCGCGGCACGGTCGCCTTCACCGTCCCACACTTCGGCCGCTACCTGCGCACCCAGCCCGCCTGACGCAGCCGTCGATCGGCGACGGGCCGGATCTGTGGCAGCGCAGCAAGCCCGGCCCCGGCGTGTCGGGCACCTTTACTGCCACAGATCCGACTGCCGGCGCGGCCTGGCCGGCGGCACGGACAGTGTGCGGCCGACACGGAGGCAGTGAGTCGACGCAGGCGGCGAGAAGCCCTCGGCCGGGTGCCGAGGGCTTCTCTTCGAGGTCGGTCAGGCGGTGGGGCGGTCGGTCTTCGCCAGCTCGACGAAGCCGCGCCACGCCGCCGGCTGGAAGCTGAGCGTGCCGCCGGCCCGGTCCTTCGTGTCCCGGACCAGGACCACGCCGGGAAGGTTGTCGGCAACCTCCACACAGTTCCCGCCGTTGTTGCCGCTCTTGCTGCTCTTGCGCCACCGCGCACCGGTCATGTCCATGATGCTGCCGCTTCCCTGAGGAGTGTCAGGGACTGCGTCCGTGACAGCGCCTCGCCACGGATGCGTTCCCACCTGCGGCCCAGGGTAGCAATCTCGGCGGCCTGATCGACGATCTTCGCCTCGGCCTGGCTGTCCGCGTGCCCGAGCACGCTGCCGTCGTCCAGCTCGGCGAGGGTGAAGGGGCCGCCCAGTCCGGCGTACATGCCGACCGATGCGGGCACGACGTGGATCGCCGTGGTGGGCTGCGCGCCGCACGTCACCAGGTGCTCGCACTGCTCCCGCATCAGCGCCCGGTCGCCGTAGGCGGACCGGCGCAGCACCAGCTCGTCCAGCACCACCACCAGCATCGGCGGGTTGTCCCGACGCAGGATGGCCTGCCGCTGCAGGCGTGCCTCCACCAGCCGCCCGACGTCGTCGGCGGTGAGCGTCTCCCCGGCCAGCGTCGCCCGCGCGTACGCCTCGGTCTGGAGCAGCCCCGGCACCCAGGCCAGCTCGAACCAGCGCAGCGCGACCGCCTCGCGCTCGATGTCCACCCACCGCCGGAACCACGCCGGCTCACGCCGTTTGAGGACGTCCGGCCACAGCTCGATCACCTCCCGGCCGAGCGCCTCGGCGACCCGCCTACGGGTCTGCGGGCGGGGGATGCGTCCATGGCTGGCCCACCGCGCGGCGGTCTTCGGGTCGACACCGACCCGCGCCGCGAGGGTGTCGGCGGTCTCGCCCGCCTCGGTCATGGCTGTGACGACGGCACGGTTCACTCGCGCGGTCCTTCCTGGACGTTCGAAGACACTCAGCATCCACTCCGATACGTGGTGTATGCGGCGGACACGCGCAGGAAAGGTGGAAACCAGGACGGCACGAGCCAGTGGAGACTCCCCCGAACTCGCTGGACGTGCTTGTCGGGGCCGCCCCGCCGGGCGAGCACCTCCCGGGGCGGCCCCTCCCAGATCTCCTGGCGACGAGGAGGCACGCATGCCCGCACGACAGCCCCACCGCGATGGCCGGTGACCGGCCGGCGCGACGACGGCACTCCGACCGTCCCGCCCGGCGTGTATCTGCTGAGCCGGGAGGCATCCCCGCAGTTCAGCGCGCCGATCCTGGTCCGGGTGATCCGCGAGTTGACCGACCGGCACCCGCCGCACGGCTGGACGTGGATCGACTGCTACCAGCTCGACCGGCACGGGGACGCGATCGAGAAGCGCCAGCTGTTCGTGATGCCGGCGGGAATGCGTCAGGTCGACGTGCCGCCGGTCCCGTACGCCGCCCGACGCCCCTCGGCGAGATCAACCCGCTGAGCCGCCCATCCCGAGTTCCCCGGCACCCGTCCCGGTCGCGGGCTCAGCGAACGCGCCGCCTTCAGGACTGGCGGCGGAGCCGACGTGCGAGCGCGCGGCTGCGGCGCAGCGCGGACCGCACAGGTGCCGGCAGGTGTCGCACCGCGGCAGGGACGGGCCGCCGCTCGCCGGTCGCCACTGACTCCTTCGGCGCAGCGGTGTGCGGGAACGGAATATCCGGCTTGTGCGCCCTGCGCAGCGCGCGGAGACCGCCCAGCGCGTAAAGCTCCGCCACCCGGGCGGTGATCCGTTCCCTGGCCTCGGGATCAGTGGTCATCAGCGTGGTCACCGGCGGCGGCAGCACCACGGCGTCCAGCCGCTTGTCGTAACCCGGGTTGGCCTTTCCGGGCTGGAAGATGTGCTCGATGCCGTTGCGCTCAAGGAAACCGGCAAAACGGTCCCAGCGCTGCGTGTGCCCGGCGTTGAACGCGGTGTAGTCGGCCCGAGCGTAAAGATCCGCGGCGTCGATCTCCGGGCTCAGGCCGGGAACCATGGTGTGCGGGATGTCGTGGTATCGGGCCAGTTCCAGGGTCCGGCTGTCGTGCGCCAGCACGTATGCGGGCGTGCCGGCGGCCAGCGCCGCGATGTTGCCGTGGATCCGGGTGCCAAAGGAGAACTCTCGCTCGGCGAGGTAGCGCATCCAGGTCCGGGTGTCGACGAAGAACCGGATGCGGTCCTCCCGGTACAGCTGGTGGGCGGTGTGGTGCGGCAGTCCCGGCCGGACCTTGTCCGGGTGGGTACCCCACAGCAGCAGCTCAAGTACCTCGTCGCCCTGCGGCACGTAGACCATGTTCGGGTAGCGCTTGGCGTGTCGGGTCGCGACCTTGTCCATCAGCGGCACGTACGGTGTGATGTTGATCGTGAAACGGCTCTCCGGCGTCAGCTCGGCCACCCGCTTGGTGATCTTCAAGTCCGGGCCGTACCGGAACAGCGACGGGCAGCCGACGACCTCGACCACGTCGTCACCGAAACCCAGCTCGGCGAGGTAGGCGCGGGTGAACTCACCGCGTACGCCGATCGTCGCCGACTTGTCGAGCACCGCGCGTACGAACCGACCCACCGCCGCGCGCAGCTCGTCGGTGGGCGGCGGGAACGGGTTGTCGAGGCTCCCGGTGCCGCCCGCGACGCCGACGCCGATCACCACGACCGGGATCCGCAGGTTCTCGATCACCCAGGTGAGGCGCTTGAGGTTTTCCAGGAAGGTCCGCCGGAAGGCATTGGCCAGGGGCACCACGAACATGTCGAACTGCTCGTTGATCCGGTCCACGTACGCCTGGTCCACGCCGGGCCGTTCGCTCAGGAACGAGTTGGACACGACCTCGGTCCCCGGCACGCTGATCAGCTTGTGCACCGCCTCGGTGAAGACGAGGTTTCCCACGTTCCGCCCGAAAATGCCCTGCTTGTACAGCGCGAGGGAGTGCTCCGGGCTGACCGGGGTGAAGGGGTCCTTGGCGGAGCGCAGCAGGACGCGAGTCATCGGGTTGAAGCCTCCGGGTGCGGGATGCGAGGGGTAGCCGAAAGAGCTCGATGCTAGCCAACCCCGACGTCGCCCGCCACCTGCTTCCGGTCGGTCAGACGGGTCAGACCTTCGACCACGGCGGCGGGAAGACGACCTCGCCCCGGGGAGGCGACGGCTCACCGCTGGTGGCTGGCGGCAGGATCAGTGCCTGCCACGGCTCGCCAAGGCCGGACCAGGGACTGGTCAGACCCAACCGGTCCGCGCGGCTGAAGCCGAAGCGCCGGTAGTAGGCCGGATCGCCGAGGACCACCACCAGTCGCTCGCCGAGTTCGGTCGCCGCCTCCAGCGCGGCCTGCACCACCGACGTGCCGAGCCCGATGCGCTGCCGGTGCGGTGCGACCGCGACCGGACCCATCGCGAGCGCTGGCATGCTGGCCGTGCCCGAATTGACCAGCACCCGGGTGAGCAGGGCACAACCGACGATCTCCCCGCCGTACTCGGCGACCATCGCCAGCTCCGGCAGCCACGCGTCGCTGCCCCGCAGCTCATCGACGAGGCGTACCTCCGGTGGGACGGCCACGTCGGGCCGGGCGAAGGCTGCGGCCAGCACCCGGCGGATCGCGCCGGTGTCGGCCGGGTCCTCGGGTCGCAGCCGCAGGGTGGTCACGCGGCGTAGGGTACCCCGGAAGACCCCGTCCACCCGCGACGGTCCTCGATCCCGGGCGCGGCGGCACCGACGCACTCGACCGGCATACCCTGTTCCGGGGCGTAGTAACGCCCCGGACAGGGTATGACTGTTCCATGACGCCCGTACGATCCCTCGCCCGCGCCATGTTGAGCGGCATCTTCGTGGTCGGCAGCGCCCGCACGTTCGCCAACCCCGGCCGGTTTGCACCCGCCGCCAAACCGGTCACCGATCGGGTGACGCCGCTGCTGGAACGGGTGCATCCGCAGCTGCCCACGGATACTGAAACCCTGATCCGCGCCAACGCGGCAGTGCAGCTCGGCGCCGGGCTGATGCTGGCCACCGGGCGGTTCACCCGGCCGGCGGCCCTGGTGCTGGCCGGCACACTGATCCCGGTCACCCTCGCCGGGCACCCCTTCTGGCGCACCGACGACCCGATCGCGAAGTACAACAACCAGGTCCACTTCCTGAAGAACCTCGGTCTCTTTGGTGGCTTGTTGCTCGCTGCGGCGGACACGGAGGGTAAGCCCGGGCTACGCTGGCGGGCCGGTCACCGCATCGACCACTCACGACGGTCGGTGAGTCGCGCCGTCCGGACCGCCCGCCGGGAGGCCCGAATCGCCGTGCGATCGGCCTCCGCCGCCCGGCGACTCCCCGGCTGAGCCGTACGCGTTCCACCTCACCCCCGCTGAGCTGTGATCCAACCACCCCCACCCCGGCTAAGGCCGCGAATCACCTGAACCGCCCGGTAGGCGGTAACGCGGTGGAAATGTAAAAAGAATGTGTGGGATCGGACACGGTCGCATAACGCGGGAGGCACTGACGTGAGGCACCGTTCTAGGCTCCGTACTGGACCTGGACGGGTAGGACGACCATGGTACGGGGGTGGCCACGCCATGCCGACGATCGTCGGTAGAGGGCTGGACCGCCTCGCCACAGTCCGTCGCGTAACGCGTGGGATCGATCGTAGGACAGTCGTACGGGCGGGCATCGTCGCCGCCGTCGCCTACGCCGCATGGCTTGCCATCGGCGCGTTCGGGCGTCCGTACAACTTCTTCGACATGAAGATCTACCACGGCGCGGTAGTCTGGTGGGCGAGCGGTCACGAGCTGTATGAGTTCGTCGCGCCCGACACAACCCTGGGTTTCACCTACCCACCCTTCGCCGGGCTGGCCATGCTGCCCATGGCGCACCTGCCGGTCACCCTGGCCGGTCTGGTCAACACCGCAGTGAGCATCGCCGCGCTGGCCGTGGTGCTGGCCGCCCTGCTGCGTCCGATCGTCGACCGGCTGGGCTGGCCACTGTGGTACACGGTGGCCATCGCGACGCCACTGGCCGCCGCCATCGAACCGACCCGGGAGACCCTCGGCTACGGGCAGGTCAACCTGCTGTTGTTCGCCCTGATCCTGGCCGATCTGATCGCCCTGCGCTGGCGGTCGCGCCGGGGCACGCACCAGGCCGAGGGCGACGGCCCGCTGCTGCGGTTCATCTACGGCGGTGCCTGGGCCGGCGTGGGAATCGGCCTGGCCACCGCCGTCAAGCTGACCCCGGCCCTGTTCATCTTCTACCTGATGCTCACTCGACAGTGGCGGGTGGCCTGGACGGCCATCGGCACCGCCGTCGGGGTGACCATCGGCAGCTTCGGCATCGTCGGCGCGGAATCCCGCGACTACTTCGGCGGTGTGCTGTGGCAGACCGAGCGGGTGGGTGCCGCCGACATGACGCCCAACCAGTCGCTGGCCGGGCTGCTGGCCCGGCTCTACGACTCGATCGAGACCCCCGGCCTGCTCTGGCTCGCCTTCTCCGTGCTGGTGTTGGCGCTCGGCCTGTCCCGGGCGTCCAACGCACACTCCGACGGCGACGAACTGACCGCCTTCACGCTGGTGGGCCTGACCGCCAACGTGATCAGCCCGATCTCCTGGACGCACCACCTCGTCTGGGTGATCCCGGCGATCATCATCCTGGCCGACGCCGCGATCCGGCGACACGATGCCAGCCGAGGGCCGGTGCGATCCGCGCCAACGCCGTACGGCGGGCCGCCGGGAGTCGCCACCCTCCGACCACCGATCTGGTACCCGACGCTCACCGGGTTCCGCCACGGCTTCGCCGCCATCGGGCTCTACCTGCTCTTCCTGATCTCCCCGATCTGGCCGTACGAACACCAGCTGCCGGAGGCCTCCCACTACCAGGACGGCCTGTTCGGCGCGTTGATGGAGAACTCCCTGGCGCTGGCGCTGATCCTGCTGGTCGCCGCACTGCCCTGGCGGCCCGGCGCGGAACCGGCGTTCCACACCGACCGGGCGGCACGTGCCTCGATGCTGTACGGACGGCGGTAGGCCACCGGTCAGGGGCAGTTGACCCATTCCTCGGTGCCGTCGGTGAAGACCTGCCGCTTCCAGATCGGCAGGCGGGCCTTCGCCTCGTCCACCAGCCGGGCGCAGGCAGCGAACGCGGCGGCCCGATGGGCGGTGCTGACCGCCGCCGCCAGGGCCACGTCGCCGATGGCCAGCGGGCCGATCCGGTGCGAGACCGCCACGGCGTACACGTCGGGGTCGGCGGCAACCTCGTCGGCAACCTCCTGGAGCACCTTCTCGGCGTTCGGGTGGCCTTCGTACTCCAGGCTGGTCACCGACCGTCCGTGGTCGTGATCGCGTACCACCCCGACGAACGACACGACCGCGCCGGCCCGACGGTCGGCGACCGCCGCCTCGTGCGCGGCGAGATCCAGTGGCTGGTCGGTGACGCTGCTGATGACGGTCACCATGCCCGCTCCCCGGGTAGCAGTGGCAACGGCACGATCGGAACCCGGTCACCCACCGAGCCGGTGGTGCCGGGGTCGATCACCGCGAACCCGTCGGCGGTGGCGAGCCCACGCAACATGGCCGAACCGACGTGCCGGACCGGATGGGCTGTCCCGGCGGCCCGGTCGAGTCGGACCAGCGCCAGATGGGTGTGGTCGCCACGACCGGCGACGGGCTCGGCGAGGACGGCCTGCGGAAACGTCGGCAACGACCGACCCGCGAGCCCGGCCACCAGCGGGGCGACCAGCGACACCAGCGCGATGACGGCGGACTGCGGATTGCCCGGCAGCCCGGCCACGAACCGGACCTGCCCGTCGGCACCGACCAACCGGGCCAGCAGCATCGGGAAGCCGGGACGCACCGCGACCGTGTTGACCACATATTCCGCGCCCAACGTCGCCAGCGCCGGGTGCAGGTGATCGACCGGGCCGTGCATGGTGCCACCGGTGGTGCAGACCAGATCGGTGCTGTCCAGGGCGGCGCGCAACGCCGCCACGTGAGCGTCAAGCGTGTCGGCGACGGGGCCGACCACGCCGTCCGGAGCCACCTGGCAGCCGTACCGGCGGAGCCAACCCGGCACCGCCGGGCCCAGCGCGTCACGGACCCGCCCGTCACCCGGCGGGCCTGCCGTGAGCAACTCGTCGCCGAAGACCAGCAACGCCGCCCGAGGCTGCCGGCGTACCCGCAGGGTGTCGAGGCCGCAGGAGGCGGCCAGGCCGATCACCGCAGGGTCGACCGGTGTCCCGGCCGGCAGCAGCTCCTCACCGGCGGTGGCCTCCTCACCGGATTGCCGCCACTCCGGCGTGGCACGTGGCACGCCGTCGACCAACCCCTCCGGGGTACGCGTCGACTCCTCCACCCGGAGCACCGCCGAGGCACCCGCCGGCACCATCGCCCCGGTGGCGATCTCCACAGTCGTCCCGTCCTCGGTCAACGGGGCGGGCGCACCACCCGCGAGGACGCGCCCGACGACCCGCCACGGGCCGGCGCCACGCACCGCCCATCCGTCCACGCTCGACGTCGGGAACGCCGGCAGGTCGGTCCGGGGGGAGAGCGGTTCGGCGAGGGTGTGCCCGTCGGTCTCGGCGAGGGGACGCGCGACGGCGGGCAGCGCGGCGGCCAGTCCGGCCGCGTGCACCCGGGATCGGGCCTGCGCCCAGTCGACCGGTGGCGGCGCGGAGACCTCGTCCGTGGAGGCGGTTTCCGTTCTCACCGGCCGAGCCTAACCGGCCGTCGGGTGGTCGCCACCGCGCAACTGATCGACCGTGTGGGCCAGAATCGGCCCCAGCACGGCGAGGCCGTCCCGCGCCCCGCCGGTCGATCCGGGCAGGTTCACCACAAGCGTGCGGCCGGCCACCCCGGCCACCCCACGGGACAGCACGGCGGTGGGCACCTTGTCACGGCTGTACGCGCGGATCGCCTCGGCGATGCCCGGAATCTCGTAGTCGAGCAGGGCCCGGGTCACGTCGGGCGTGCGATCGGTGGGGGTGATCCCGGTGCCGCCGCTGGTCAGCACCACGTCGAAGCCGTCCGCCACGGCCGCCCAGACCGCCTGGCCGACCGGGTCGCCGTCCGGCACGACCACCGGTTCGTCCACCGTGCAGCCCAACTCCCGCAGACCGGCGACGAGGCGCGGACCGCTGGTGTCGGTGTAGACACCGGCGGCGGCCCGGTTGGAGGCAACCACCACCCGGGCGCGGATCACGACCGATCCTCCGGGCGCTCCCACAGACCGGTCTTTCCGCCCTCCTTGCGCAGCACCCGGACCGCGTCGACGCTGGCCGCCGGATCAACGGCCTTGACCATGTCGACCAGAGCCAACCCGGCGACCGCGACGGCGGTCAGCGCCTCCATCTCCACCCCGGTGCGGTCGGCGGTGCGGGCGGTGGCGGTGATCTCCACGCTGTCGTCGGTAAGCGCCAGGTCGACGGTGACACCGTGCAGCGCGATCGGGTGGCAGAGCGGGATCAGGTCGGGAGTGCGCTTCGCCCCCATGATCCCGGCCAGCCGGCCGACCGCCAGGGCATCGCCCTTGGGCAGACCCTCCCCACGGAGCAGGTCGATCACCTCGCGGGTGGTCCGCAGCCGGCCGGCGGCCGTCGCCACCCGACCGGTGACCTGCTTCGCGGAGACATCGACCATGCGTGCCGCGCCGGCAGTGTCGACGTGGGTGAGCTGGGCGGGTTCGGTCACGGTCGCGAGCCTATCCCCGCCGTGTGACAGGACGGTTCCGTGGGCTCGGAAGGAGCGGCGCGGGGACGCCGCCCCTTCCTCACCATCCTGCCCCGGGCTGCTGGGGTACACCCGCGGCAGGAGTCGCGACGAGATCCGGCAACTGTCGGATCTCCCCCCGTCGGCGAACATCCGGAAGGCTAGCGACCCCGGCGATAAGAAATCGATAAGGACGATGGCCAGCGAGATCTCGCGATCAGCAGATCGGTGTGCTCTGCTTGAACGCGGCGAGACGGCGCTCGATCTCGGACCGCTCCGGTGCCCCGGTCGGCACAATGAGCACAAGTGCGCGCTCCAGGTGCCGCCGAGCCTCGGTCGGGTCCGTGCTCAGCAGGTGCTCGGCCAGACCGGCCAGCGCCCGGGCCTGTTCGTAACGGTTGTCGATCCGGACCGCCAGATCAAGCGCTCGCTGGTGTGCCCGGACGGCGGCGTCGATGTCGCCGTCGGCCGCCAGCGTCAGGCCGAACTCATTCAACGCGGTGCTCTCCACCTGCCGCTCGGCCGAGTAGCCGGTGAGCTCCAGCGCCAGTTCATGCTGCTGCCGGGCCTCTGCGAGTCGGCCTGATCCCCGGTACGCAACGGCCATGACGTTGCGCGCATCCCCTTCTCCGTGCCGGTGACCGGTCCGGGCGTAGAGCACCATGGCGGATCGCAGCAACCGCAGCGCCTGAGCGTGCTCTCCCAAGCGCACCCGCGCGGCGGCGATGTGGCTCAACGCGTTGGCGATCTGGTAACCGTCGCCTTCCACCCGAGCCCAGAGAAGATGAAGGCGATGTACCCGCAGCGCCTCTTCGTAACGACCCAACCAGGTGAAGGCGATGCCCAAGTTCGGCAAATGAATCCGAATATGCCCTATCTGCTGCATCGGAAGACCGCGCAGCGCTGCCAGTGCGAGAGCGGCGGACACCTGGAAATCACCCATCATGCAGTGGACCACGCTCAGGTTTCCCCGGATCCCGGCGATTTCTGCCTGACGACCGGCCGCTTCGGCCTCCATCAGCGCAGATTTCAAGAGCTGGACCGCGGGATGGTAGAAGCCGGTCTTGGTCAGCGCCGAGGCGAGATAGTTGTTCATGATGCCTACTGCACGGCTGTCCCCCGCCTGCTGTGCGGCGGCCAGCCCCAGTTCGTGCGTCCGCTGAATATCTTCGAAGTATCCGCGTACATAGTAGAAGCGCCACAGCACGCGCGCAATCTTCCAGGCGTAAACGTGGAATGAGTCTTTTGCCGCCAGCTCGATGAAGAGATTCAGATTACTTCGCTCCCGCTCGACCCAGTTGATGTCAACGGCCTCGGATCCGGCTAGGAGATCGGGTCGCTCCGGCACCACGTCGCCGATGTCTGCGTAGATGTCGACGAGACTGTTCAATGATTTTGTGGAGGCGATCGACAAGTGCATGACCTGATCGAGGAGACTGGCAAGGGCCGCCCTTCGCGTCTCCTCCGAGTCTGTCTCCATACACTTCTCACGAGCATACTGTCGAACAAGGTCGTGCATCCTGTAACGACCGCTATCCGATTCTTCCAGCAGGTGACGGTCGACCAGATCATCGAGAATCTGGCCTGTTCTAGCGTAGGACAACCCAGACATTGCCGCGATCATGCTGATGCAGTAGCGCCCGGTATGGAGACCCAGCAAGCGGAAAACCCGTTTATTCACCTCGTGCAACGGCTCGTAGGAGGCGGTGAAGGCCGCAGCGACGCTACGCTCACCCGTCCCGAAGCTGGCCAGCCCTGACTCATTTGTGGCGAGACGAGCAGCCAGATCAGCAAGCCGACGGTTGCGCCGGTGAGCGAGCCGCGACCCGACCAACCGGATCGCCAGCGGCAGGTAACCGCAGTTGCGAACTATCTCTTCGGCGGATTCGGGGTCCGCGTGCACCCGCTCTTCTCCAGCGCTGACCGCCAGCAGGCGGAGCCCCTCTTCCGGCGACAGCACGGATAGGGACTCGGGAGGGCCGACATCCAGGTCGAGAAGTCGCCTGCGGGAAGTGACCAGAATGACCGACGACGCCGTGACTGGTAGCAGCGGAGCCACCTGGTCGCCGTCAGCAGCATTGTCGAGAACGACGACCGCACGGCGAGCGGACAGTTCCCTGCGCCACAACCCTCGCCGTTCATCGAGATCCACTGGAATTCGGGAGGCCGGCACACCCAACTGACGGAGGAGCACCACGAGGGCGGTGGCGGGATCCAGAATGTTGCCCTCATCGTGACCGAGTAGGTCGATGAAGAGTCGACCCTCCGGGTGCGAAGCCGCCAGGCGTCTGGCGACCTGCACTGCGAGAGTCGTCTTGCCGCTTCCCGCCATCCCATCGATCAGGTGCACAACGGGTGCCGGATCTGCGGCGGCTCGGCTCCGGTCGACAATCCGCTTGACCAGGGCCTCCCGGCCAACGAAGTGAGCTACCGGTCTGGGTAGCCAGTCCCAGTCCGTGCCACCGGTGTCAGGTCTCGTCGAGGTCTGCGCACTCGCATCGTCACTGCCTCCGGGTGCCGCCGAGGTGGCGGCCGATACCGCAGCCGCTCGGGGTCCGACCATTTCCTGATGCAGTCGCCGAAGATCGGCTCCCGGCTCGACGCCGAGTTCGGCCCGCATGACTCGGGCTGCGGATCGAAATACCGCGATCGCACCCGCCGCGTCGCCGCGTCGATGCAGAGCCCTCATCAGCAACAGCAGCGCCGGCTCACGGATCGGATTGGCCGCAACCGTTCGCCACAGCAGCGGTAGGGCCTCCTCGACGCGGTCCGCCGCGAGGTGGAGATCCGCAAGGAACTCCACGGCGAGGAGGTGCTGTTCCTGGGCGGCGGCCACGTGAGCAGCCAACGAAACCCCAAGGGGGACACCCAGCAGGGGTGGCCCCTGCCAGACGGGCATCACCCTGCCCAGCATCGACCGTGCGGTCTCCGGTTCGTCGCGAAGCTGACGGGCCCGCTCGACCTGGTCAAGGAAGTGGAGCAGGTCCACGTCGTCGGTGGCGACCCCCAGTCGGTACCCACCG
This sequence comes from Micromonospora sp. ATLC16, assembly GCF_057196645.1. Classification (NCBI taxonomy): domain Bacteria; kingdom Bacillati; phylum Actinomycetota; class Actinomycetes; order Micromonosporales; family Micromonosporaceae; genus Micromonospora; species Micromonospora sp. ATLC16. The sequence goes on along the minus strand of NZ_JBXUOW010000017.1, from coordinate 19,756 downwards.
CGCTGACGTACCAGCACCCCCTGGCCGCCTTCGTACGCCTCGAAGGTACGTCGGAGGTTCGCGGCATAGGTCCGGACGTTCGGTACGGCCGAACGCGGTGGGTCGTCGGACCAGATCTCATCGATCAGTTCCTCCGTGGCAACCGTTCGTCCCGGACTCATCACCAACTTGGCGAGAACGGTTCGTTGCTTCGGAGTACCGAGGTCCACTCCTGAGGATCCAAACGAGACTCGAAAGCCGCCAAGCACCTCAATCTTCACTCTTCGCACCCCTAGTGAGGCAGGCATTCGCGTGATCGCACCTTAACAGCGCGCATCGGACCGGGTGGACCCTACAAACGTTCGAGCCCCACTGTGGCGGCATCACCGATACGCGACCACAATCCGATGTGGCGGCGATCGGCCCTGGCCGAATTGGGTATGTCGGTTGGCGGCAGCAGACGAGCCGCTCGATACTCCACGATCGATGCGCTCCGCACAACCCATATGGACGGAACGTCATGAATAACGGCATCCTCGGCTAATGTTGCGTAATGTCACATTTATCCTGGGTCGCGCAGCCTGTCCCGACTTAACCTCACTTTCGCCATCGAGCGGAGCCTCTATCGATGAGCTGGGGCGTCGAAGATTGAGGAGGTCGGCATGCGCGGCAACGATTGGGGCTGATCAATAACTGAGTCGCCCACTGCCGACGGTAAGCTTGCCGTCACGGTAGCGCGATCAGCAGGAGAGGCATGATCCGTTCCTCGACCCGAGACGACGAGACCGACAGCCGGCTCACGCTGCTAGTCGGTCTCGTCGTCGTGGCAGCAGCGGCAGCCGTTCTCGCCTCTACCATGATCGCGTCGAAGTCGCCGCTGATCACTCCCCTCAACGAGCTGTCCGCCCTGGCGATGTTGGTCTTCGTCAGCACTGTTGGCACCCTCGCCCGTACGCCCGTCCGGATCGGGTCGACAGCCCATCGGATTAGCTGGAATGAGACCGCACTGGTCATCGCCCTGGCCCTCGCACCAACGGCGTGGGTGGTGTTGTGCACCGCAGCCGGTGTGGCACTGGCCTCTCTACGGCTGCCGCCGATCAAGCTCGCCTTCGGCGTAGGCAAGAACGTCCTGATGGCCGTCGGCGCCGGCGCCGCCCTTCAAGCCGCCGGCTGGGAGGGCCTCAGCGGCGACCCGTGGCAGCTGATCCCTCCGCTCGCAGCGGCCTACCTCGTCGCCGCTCTGCTCGACGAGGCGCTGGCGATGCCGGTGATTGCCCTGGCCTCGGGAACCCCCATCTCCCAGCACTTCCGCAACAACCTCGATCTCAGGATCGCGGGCTATCTCGTACGCTTCTGCGTCGCCATCGGCAGCCTGCTCATCCTCGAAGCGGACCCGAGGTTACTGCTCGCCGTGCCGCCTCTCGTGCTCAGCCTGCACCTGGCATACGCCGGCCGGATCAGACAGCGCACCGAGCAGCAGGTGTGGCAGCGGCTCGCGCAGACCACCGACGCGCTCAACGTGGTCGAGTTGGACGAAGTCCTCACCACCGCGGTCACCCGGGCCGCGGAACTCTTCTCCGCCGATGAGGTGGAGGTCGAGCTGCGCGACGCCGACCGGGTGATACGCGGTTGTGCCGACGGCATCACATACGACGGTCCGGCAGCCGAGCCCACCACCGTCCAGGGCGCGGTGGTCCCGGCCCGCCTGGAAGGGCACGACAAGACGGTCGACGTGGGCATGCTGCGGCTGCGATTCCGTGGACCCGTGAAACTCTCCGAGCGGGAGCACTACACCCTCCACACCTTCGCCTCGGCGCTGTGCACCGCCATCCGCAACGCCCAGGCGTACGCCGAACTCGCCCGGGTGGCCCAGGCCCACGCGCACGACGCGACGCACGACGCGCTCACTGGCCTGCCCAACCGGCGTCACCTGCTCGACGCGGGCAACGACCAACTGGACCAACGGCACGCCGGCGGGGTGACCGCCCTGGTGCTGATCGACCTGAACCACTTCAAAGAGGTCAACGACACCCTCGGCCACACCGCCGGGGACCAGATGCTGGCCGCCGTCGCCGAACGGCTGCGCGCTGCCGCCCACGCCGAGGACCTGGTCGCCCGGCTCGGCGGCGACGAATTCGCCGTACTCCTGCGCGCCCTGCCCGCGCCCGCGGTCGCCGCACACCACGCCGAAACGTTGCTGGCCACGCTGCACGAACCCTTCGAACTCGACGGCATGCGGCTCAACGTCGAGGCCAGCGGCGGTATCGCCGCCGCTCCCGCCACCGGCGGGATGGTCGAACTGCTGCGCCGCGCGGACGTCGCCATGTACCAGGCCAAGCGGGCTGGGCAGCGGCTGGCCAGCTACGCGTCCGCCCGGGACACCGCCGACCTGGGTCGCCTCACGCTCGACGGAGACCTGACCCGGGCCGTGGCCGACCACGAGTTCACCGTCAAGTTCCAGCCGATCGTCGAACTCGGCAGCGGTGAGGTCATCGCCGCCGAGGCGCTGGCCCGATGGCGTCACCCCACCCACGGCATGATCGAGCCGCTGCGCTTCCTGGAGACCGTCGAGCGGTCGGGCCTGCTCCCGGCCTTCGCCGACGCCATCCTCGACCAGGCCCTGATCGCCGCCGGCACCTGGCGGGACGCCGGATTCGACGTACCCGTGGCGGTGAATGTATCCCCCCGCAGCCTGCTCGACGTCCGGTTCTCCGGTTCCGTGCTGGCCCGCCTGCGCGCCCACGACCTGCCACCCGACCGGCTGATCCTGGAACTCACCGAGACTCTCACCCTCAGTCAGCTCGACGTCGTCGACCGGGTACTCACCCGACTGCGCGACGCCGGCGTCCGGCTGGCCCTGGACGACTTCGGCACCGGCTACTCCTCACTCTCGCTGCTCTCCCGGATCCCGGTGCATCAACTGAAGATCGGCCGAAGCTTCGTCACCGGCATGGAATCCTCCACCCAGGCCGCCGCGATCATCCGCTCCACCCTCGATCTCGGTCGCAGCCTCGACCTCTCCGTGGTGGCCGAGGGCGTGGAGCGGGAGGCGCAGCGACGCACCCTCTGGGAACTGGGCTGCACCGCCGGCCAGGGTCATCTCTTCGCCCGCCCACTGCCCGCCGGCACACTGCTCGCCGCACTCCAGCGCGGCACCGGCGACCGGCCCGGCAGCCTGGCGGTCGCCCTGCACGACACCGGCGCGGTGGTCCGGCTACCGCAGGGACGCCGACAGGGCGGCCGGGGCCGCCACCAGCCGGCCTGACAGACTTGCCCGGGTGAGCACCACCACCCCGACCAGCCGCCGTCCCGGGTGGTGGCACCAGACCGACACGACCGCCGGAGGTCTCGCTCTCGACGTCGGCCTCTACACCGTCTCCGCCGCCTTCGCCGCAGTCACCGCGGCCACCTCCACCCTCCTGCCGCACCGTGCCTGGGGCGGCATCGCCGCACTCGGCTACCTCGGCGCGGCGATCGTCGCGCTCGGTCAGCTCCTGCTGCGGCGACACCGGCCCGGCTCGGCGCTGGCCGGACTGCCCGCACGCTGGCTGGTCACCCTTCTCACCTGGATCGCCGTCGCCCTGCTACCGCTGCTCTGGCAGAGCGTGCAGCGCGCGGCCGGGCGCACCGACCGGGCACAGGAAGAGGTGCTCGTGGTCGAGGAGTCCGGGCGGCGGCTGGTGGAGACCGGCACGCCCTACCTGGGACCGGACGCCATCGCCGCGCTGCCGCCCGGCGAACAACTGCTCGGCTACACGCCGTATCAACCCGCAATGGCCCTGTTCGGGCTGCCCCGCGCGGCCACCGACGCGTGGTGGAGCGACGCCCGGGTCTGGTTCGCGATCGGCACCGCCCTAGCTCTCCTTCTCGCCGTCCGCGTCCTGCGCCGACCGGAGGGTGTGGGCGCACCAGCAGCCGGGCACGACGCAGCCGTGCTGCGCGGGGTACAGGCCGCCACAGTCCTGCCGATCTGCGCGCTGACCCTCGCCACCGGCGGCGACGACCTACCCGTACTCGCGCTCTGCCTGCTGGGCCTCGCGCTCGCCGCCACCGCCAGACCCGGCTGGGCCGGCGTCGCCGTCGGGCTCGCCGGTGCGCTCAAACTCTTCGCCTGGCCGGTCGCCGCCGTCCTGATCATCTGGGGCGTCTGCCGGCGAGCCGGCCTGCGGGTCGCCGCCGGCGCGCTCGGCCTACCCGCCGCCGCACTACTGCCCACCCTGCTGGTGGACCGGGACGCCCTGGTGGAGAACGTGCTGCGGTTTCCCCTCGGGCACGGCCTGGTCTCCAGCCCGGCGCAATCCCCGTTTCCCGGCTATCTGGTCGCGAACGCGCTGCCGGCGGGCCGGGCCGTGGCGGCGGCGCTGCTGGTCGCCGCCGCAGCGGCAGTCGCCGTCCGGCTCGTCCGCCGCCCGCCCCGCACCGCCCGCACCGCAGCGCTCGTCTGCGGGTACGGATTGCTCGTCGCGATCCTGCTGATGCCCAGCACCCGGTTCGGCTACCTGCTCTATCCGGTGGCGTTCCTCGTCTGGGCATCCGCACTCGACGTTCCCGGGATCCGGCAACCGGCGAGCGAAGACGGCTCGTACGGCGTAGACCTGAGGGCATGACCACCTACCGCGACCGCAGCGAGGCGGGCCGGATGCTCGCCGACCGACTCACCGCCCTGATCGGCGAACCGGACGTCGTCGTGCTGGGCCTGGTACGCGGCGGCGTGCCGGTCGCCCAGGTAGTCGCCGAACGCCTCGACGCACCACTGGACGTACTGGTGGTACGCAAGCTCGGCACGCCGTGGGCCCCCGAGGTCGCCTTCGGCGCGCTCGGTCCGGCCGGCGTACGCGTGGTCAACGACGTGGTGGCCGGGCAACTGAGCCCCGATGACATGACCGACGTGCAGCGCCGGGAGCAGGCGGAGCTGGATCGGCGCGAACGGCTCTACCGGGCCGGCCGACCTCCGCTGGATCTGACCGGGCGCATCGCCGTCATCGTCGACGACGGCCTGGCGACCGGCGCTACCGCCCGGGCCGCCGTGCAGGTGGCCCGGCACCTCGGCGCCCGTCGGGTGGTGGTCGCCGTGCCGGTCGGCGCCCAGCAGGCGTACGAGATGCTCGCCGCCGAGGCCGACCAGGTCATCTGTGCTCAGCGGCCGGATGCCTTCACCGCCGTCGGGGCGTATTACGACGATTTCCACGAGGTGTCCGACGTCGAGGTGACGGAGGCGCTGACCGCTACCGCGTGAGTCGACCAGGTACCGTCGGGCGATGAGCCTGACCTGTCCCAAGTGTCACGGAGAAATGCGTCAGTACGAGCGCAGCGGCGTGGTCATCGACCAGTGCGGCGAGTGCCGGGGGATCTTCCTCGACCGCGGTGAGTTGGAGAAGCTGTTCGAGGCGGAGGCCAACTGGAGCGCGCAGCAAGCGCCCCCCGCCCCGCAGCACGCCCAGCACGCGCCGCAGCCGGGCGGCTACCAGCCCCCGCCTCCGCCGCCTGCGCCACACCAGCCGGGCTACGGTGCCGTCCCACCGCCTCCGCCACCGCAGCACGGCTACCCGGCCCCCGCCTACGGCCACAGCCAGCAGCACTACGGCTACCACGGGCACTACCGCCGGAAGAAGCGCAAGAGCTTCCTCGACGACATGTTCGGCTGAGCAGCACGACCCTGGGTGACCGGGCCGCCCGACGGCCCGGTCCTCCATCCCCGCACCACCGTTCGCGTCCAGCGACCACGACTACCTGCTCAAGGCCACCGGTCGGCTGCCGCTCACCGGACCGGGGCGAGGCGATCTCGGTGCATTGGCCGCCCGGTTCCCGGTACTCGGCTGAGCGGTCAGACGATCGCCATGTCCACGAAGCGCGACAGGTGCAGCTGAGCGGCGACGGTCACCGTGTCGGTCGGGCCATTCCGGTGCTTGGCGACGATGAAGTCCGCCTCCCCGGCCCGCGGCGACTCCTTGTCGTAGTAGTCGTCACGATGTAGAAGTATGACAACGTCCGCATCCTGCTCGATGGAGTTGTGCGTGGCGATCCCGTTGGCGACGAAGTTGTGCGTACCGAGCACGGTGGCATCGAAGACGTCACGGTCACCGATGGACACGATGGACACGATTTCATCCCAGAAGATGTCATTCGTGGCGTGCAGATCGAGGTCGGCGGCGTCGAGAGTCCGGGCGATACTCGCCAGCCGGGAACGGCTCGGTGCATGCTTCCAGAGCGTGCTTCCGCAGTACTGGGTACCGATCGCACCGGCAAACTCGCGGTGGCTCATGGCGTTGTCCACGAGGATCTCGCGAACGCGTTCCCAGACCTCACGCGGAACCGTGTCGACGTTGGTGTTGCTGCTTGTCAACGTTAGGGCTGCGAGTAGTGCTTCGCACTTGGCCGACCGCTCACCGTGCACTCCGATCTCGCGCAAGAAGCGCAACTGGTCGTCACGTCCGGAGATGTCGAGCGTGTACTGGGTGCGGTATCGCGCTGCCGGCACGGTTTTCAACCGAGCGGTGATGCCGTATCGGAGCAGCAACCGGGAGATGTCCTCCACCAGTCGCCGGCTGGTGGACGAGTAGTAGACGCGCCCGCCACGCCCGGACTTGTTCACATGCACGGACCCGTCGGTCGCCCAGATGTGTCGTAGGAACAGGGTGAGCTGGCCCTTGGGCAGGCCGAACATCGTCGGTGGCACAAACTTCTCGTGTGATCTGAGGCCGAAGAGCCCGAAGCCGTCCAGCCACTCGGCGATGGGATTCCGCCGTCGTCGAGCAAGCCGGTATGGGGCCGGGAGCCGCAGAGTGGTGACCCGGGCAGCCGGGTAGTCGTCCCGGACTGCGGTGACACCGAAATGCCTGGCTGCTTCCGATACCGCCTGCAGGTTCGCCTCATCGACGCTGGCGTAGCGAATGGGCTGACGCCGTACGAACGATCCGTCGCCCAACAGGTGAGCCATGAGCACCACCTCGGCCTCCGGCAGTGCTCGGACGTCCAAGGGCGCCGGTACATGGCGGGGCGTCGCCAGACGTGTCCCCGGGTTCAACTCGCCGAGTGGGATCCAGCCAGCAAAGGTGAGGAACGGGTGATTTGCCGTCGCATCGATCTGCTTCCCCGACGCCAACGTCATCCGGAACACCTCGCGACGACCGCTCGGGAAGACGTGCGTCATTGCGCGCGGTGCGTAACGCAGACTCTCGTCCAACGCCCAGACCGGGATGTCCCGCGCGTCCTCGGCCAGAAGTTGACCAAGAGTGACCTCGGAGTTGTCGTCCGCTCGAATGACTCTCGTATCCGAGGTCAGGCACCCACTTTCCCGCAAATCAGACAACTGTGGGCGCTTGTCGGTGCGCTGTTCCGGGCCACGGTTCAGCTGGCTGACCGCGATGACCGGACACTCGACCTCCTTGGCCAGCAGCTTCAGGCCACGCGACAGGTCCGCGACCTCCTGCTGCCGGCTCTCGGTACGCTTCGGCGAGGTCATCAGCTGGAGATAGTCGACCACGATCAACTTGAGGTCATGCCGCTGCTTGAGCCGACGGGCCTTCGCCCTGATCTCCATCAGGTTCATGCTGGGCGTGTCATCGACGAACAGCGGGGCCTCGCTGATCTCACCCATGCAGCGGGCCAGCTTGGTCCAGTCGTCGTCGGACAGTTGCCCGCTCCGCAGCACGTGCAGTGGCACTCGGGCCTCGGCCGAGAGCAGCCGCATGACGATCTCGACCTTGCTCATTTCCAGCGAGAAGATCGCCGATGCCTGATTTGCCCGAATAGCTGCGTTTCTGGCGAAGTCCATACTGGCAGTGGATTTTCCCAAGCCAGGTCGGCCCGCCACGATGATCAACTGCCCGCCGTGCAGCCCATTGAGCAGACGGTCCAGGTCGGTGAAGCCGGTCGGCACACCGGTCATCACGCCGCCCTGGGCACCGACCGCCTCGATCTCGTCAAGCGTTGGTTGCAGCATGTCGGCCAGGACCGCGAAGTCCTCGCTGACCCGTCGTTCCGTGACGTCGTAGACGGCCTGCTGGGCCAGGTCGACAATGTCGTCCACGTCCCGGCTACCACCGTTAGCGGTGCCGTAGCCGAGTTGGACGATCCGGGTGCCGGCCTCGACCAGACGCCGGAGTACCGCGCGTTCGCTGACGATGCGCGCGTAGTAGGCGGCGTTCGCCGCGGTCGGCACGCTCGCGATCAATGTGTGCAGGTACGGGGCACCGCCCACACGGGCCAGATCGCCGGAGTCGGCCAGTGCCGCCGCGACGGTGATGGCGTCGGCCGGCTCGCCCCTGCCGTAGATCTCCAGGATGGTGTCGAAGATGGTGGCGTGCACCGGCCGGTAGAAATCGTTGGTCTTGAGGATCTCTACGACGTCGGCGATCGCGTCCTTGGAGAGCAGCATGCCGCCCAGGACGCACTGCTCCGCGGCGACATCCTGCGGGGGCGTCTTGTCGAACTGACCGTCGCGCGGCCCGTCGCCGGTGACCGACACCGGCCCCCCCTCCACTGCGTCGGATCGGTTCCAGGCTCAACCGCCCAGGTGCGACAACGTCGACCGGCCGCTTCGATCGGGGGCCATCGGATCAGCAGGTCGGTGGCAACCATACGGACTCCGAGGTCAGCCGCTCAACCGTGGCGGTGGACGAGCCTCGGGACAACCTGTGGACTCAGGTGGACAACCATGTGCGTAGCGTGTGCACAGGGTGTGGATAAGGGATGGGGAATTCTCGCCGGAACGCCGGTGACCTGCGGAAACTTCTTCCCCAGCCTGTGGAGGAAATTTCCGGGTAGGGCTTTGTCCTGAACCTCCCGTAAGATCGGTGCCCTACGGCTACACCTGCACAGCGGATTGCACTTTCGGTTGAGAAGGGTCACGCTCCGGCCGTGAGTTACCGGGACTGGGCACGCGGGGAGGACGGTCCGCGCGAGCGGCGACCGACCGCTTCGTGGGCCGAGCCCGTCGAGGATTCACGGGCCGACCGTTACGACTCGGCAGCCGAGCGCTACCGCACCCCGAGCCGTCGGCGGGCGATCGAGCGTGGCCAGGAGGAGCCGGCCGAGCCGTATCTGCCGCGCTGGGCGCTGGAGTCGGGAGTCAGCAGCGTCGACGGTGGCGGTCGGCATGCCGCGCCGGACGACGATGACGATGACGACCGGCCGCACTACGGCGATGGCGGTTGGCGTGCGTCGGGGGCTTCCCGGGCCAGTCGGAGCCAGCGCTCCGCTGAGGCTGATTGGCGTGATCCGCCGCCCCGCGCCATCGCCTCGTCGCCAGCGGTGGTGCCGCAATCCGACCACACCCGTGAGTGGACCTTCGACACCTCACAGGAGGAGGGGTACGTCGGCAGCCGCCGGGCCGAGGAGGACGATCCGGTCTCGGGTGTGGCTCCGCAGAGCCGGCCCCGCCGCGCACAGTCCCGCCGACGCCAGGTGACCTGGTCCGACCTGGAGGACGAGGGCCAGCAGACCTCCGACTCGGAGCCGGCCGTCGACCCGACGCCCCGACGTCGACGGCGGGCGGTCGAGCCGGCGCCCGGTCCGGCAGTGGACCCCTGGGAACGGACTGCGGAACCCCGGGAGCGAACGGCGGAGCCTGCACCGCCCCGGCCTGCGGTGGATCCGTGGGACGCCTCCGGTCTGCACGCCTGGGAGCAGCCCAGCGGTCTGGATCGTCGTGCCGATTCCGGCCCAATCGATCCCTGGGATGCCGACAGCACGAGCCAGTGGCTTCAGTCGTCGGCGTCGGAGCAGTGGCTGGAGCCGGACAGCACGGCCCAGTGGGACCGCGATCCCGAGCTTGATCGACGAGGACGGCAGCAGGACCGCAACAGGTGGGAGGACTACTCCGAGCCGGACCGTGATCGTACGGAGCGTCCCCGGTCGGATGCCGCACCCGGTGCGCAGCAGTGGTCGTGGAGCAGCCGACCCGAGCCGGAACCGCCGCAGGAGACCTTCTGGCCGGGTACCAGGTTGGCCGGTGACGATCCGCGTTGGGTGGGCGCCTCCGCTTCGGCTTCGGCACCCCGGTCGCCGGTGGTGGGCTACACCGCACCGCGTCCCCGCCCGGTGCCACGGCAGCCTACCGCTGCGGTCCCGCAGGCTCGGCCGGTCGGTATGGCGGCGGTACGACGCCGCATCGAGTCGGTGGGCAACGCCAGTTGGAACCGCCGGCTGGAAGACGACCTGCTTGATCCCGATCCGGGCGGCCCCTGGCTGCCCCTGCTCTACACCGCGGCCTGTTACCTCCTGCCGGCGGTCGTGGTCTTCGTCTGGCTGCTGACCCTGGACGGGGCGCCGCCGGCGGGCTGTGTGACCGACATCAGTGGCGGTGGCTGCGAGTCATCCCGGGCGCGGGCGTTCGGGGCGATGGTGGGCGGGCTGCCGCGCTTCGGCCTGGCCCTGGCCAGCAGCCTGGCGATCGCGACACTGCTGCGTCGGGTGGGTACGACCTGGCGTCCGACCACTGTGGCGTTCGCCGCGGCCGTGGTGGGTGGTGGTCTCTCGACGGTGATGATCAGCGCGGTGACCGGCCAACCCATCGGATGATCGGGTACTGCACGAACAACGACGCAGGGCCCGCACCGGTGCACGGTGCGGGCCCTGCGTCGGTTGCCGGCCGGGACTCAGCCCTGCACGACGTTGAGGTTGAACGTGGCGGTCACCTCGGGGTGCAGCTTGATCCGCACCGGGTGCGACCCGATCGACTTGATGTGGCCGGAAACCTCCAGCCGCCGCCGGTCGAGAGCCGGACCACCGGCCGCCTTGACGGCGTCGACGATCTCGGCCGGGGTGATCGAGCCGAAGAGCCGACCGCCCTCACCGGCACGGGCCTTCAGGGTCACCTTGAGCGCCTCGAGCTGCGCCTTCACCTCGTTGGCGTGATCCAGGTCGCGGATCTCACGGGCCGAGCGGGCCCGCTTGATGAGGGTGACCTGCTTCTCCGCGCCCTTGGTCCAGGCGATCGCGAAGCCCTGCGGGAGCAGGTAGTTACGGCCGTAGCCGTTCTTGACCTCCACGATGTCGCCCGGGGCACCGAGCCCGGACACCTCCTGAGTCAGGATGATCTTCATGTCGGTGCCTCTCTCAGCGGGCCGTCGCGGTGTACGGCAGGAGCGCCATCTCACGGGCGTTCTTGACCGCACGGGCGACCTGCCGCTGCTGCTGCGAGGTGACGCCGGTCACCCGCCGAGCGCGGATCTTGCCGCGATCGGAGATGAACTTGCGCAGCAGCGCGGTGTCCTTGTAGTCGATGTACGTGATCCCGTCCTTGTCGAGCGGGTTCACCTTCTTCTTCGGCTTGCGCAGTGCCGCAGCCTTCGCCATTGCTCTTGCTCCTGGTTTACGATCACGGGCGCTCGGCGCCATTAGAAAGGAGGCTCCTCGTCGAAGTTGCCGCCACCCGAACGTGCGGGGGCCGGTGCGGCCGAAGCCCAGGGATCGTCGAAGTTGCCTCCGCCGCCCTGGCCACCACCGCCACCACTGCCGAAGCCGCCGCCACCGCCGCCGGACCGGGACATCTTCTGCACCTTCGCCGTGGCGTAGCGCAGTGACGGGCCGATCTCGTCGACCTCCAGCTCGATGACGGTGCGCTTCTCACCCTCGCGGGTCTCGTAGGACCGCTGACGCAATCGGCCCGAGACGATGACGCGGGCACCGCGCTGAAGCGACTCCGCGACGTGCTCGGCGGCCTGCCGCCAGACGGTGCACGAAAGGAACAGCGGCTCGCCGTCCTTCCACTCACCGGATGCCTTGTCCATGAACCGGGGCGTCGAGGCGACCCGGAACTTGGCGACCGCGGCACCGGAGGGGGTGAACCGCAACTCGGGGTCATCGGTCAGGTTGCCGATGACCGTGATGGTGGTGTCTCCTGCCATGACCAACTCCTCGCGCGCTCATCCGTTCCGCCGTACAGGTTCTCAGAACCCTCCGACAGCGACGGTGAGGCTGTTCCGGATGGGGCCGGGGTGGGTTTGCTAGCGCATCTCCGGCCGGAGGACCTTCGTACGCAGCACGGACTCGTTGAGCCGCAACTGGCGGTCCAGCTCGGCCACCGCCTCCGGCGTCGCCTGGAGGTCGATGACGGCGTAGATGCCCTCGGCCTTCTTGTTGATCTCGTAGGCGAGGCGCCGGCGGCCCCACACATCGGTCTTCTCCACCGAGCCACCCGCGGTCCTGATCACGTTCAGGTACGTGTCGAGCGACGGGGCGACGGTGCGCTCCTCGAGGCTGGAATCGAGGATCACCATGATTTCGTAATGACGCAAGACGTGCTCACCTCCTGTGGGCTAGGCGGCCACGGTCCTTCCGTGGCAGGAGGTCGTGCGTCGTGGCCCGTTCCGGTATCGGGGGAACCCGACCGGGGACGGACAACCGGACCAGGATACCCGGCCCCGACGATCACCATCACCGAGGTGACGGGCACAGCGAACCGGGGGTCCGTACCGACGTCGCTGTCGGCACGGACCCCCGGCCACGGGGCCGCGGGGCGCCTGGTCCGCATTCCTTGGGTGGGACCTGGGGAGGAACGACCACACCGATGAGGTTGGACCGGAGACGCCCCGCGGAGCTTTATCACGTTGTTACCTGACGTTATCGTGGAAGCCGGTGCTTGATGGGGCAAATCCTAGAATTGCCGACATTTTTATCCCGGGTGCTGCTGTGTCGTCTTGACCGGATGATCCATTGGCATCAACGACTGCCAACGGTGTCGGGTGACGCGGCCAGGTACCGGGCGGTCGGCCCGCCCGTCGGTGGCGGGACGTAGGCTCGCCTGCATGCGTATCGGAGCCCACGTCGATCCGACCGACCCGCTGGCGGAGGCGACCGCCCGAGCAGCGGACGCCGTGCAGTTCTTCCTCTCCGACCCCCAGGGCTGGAAGTCGCCGCAGCCCCGCTCCGACGCGGCAGCGCTGACCGGTGCCGAAGTCGAGGTCTACGTGCACGCGCCGTACGTCATCAATGTCGCCACCGGCAACAACCGCATCCGGATCCCCAGCCGCAAGCTGCTGCTCGCGCACGCCAAAGCCGCCGCAGCGATCGGCGCCAAGGGCCTGGTGGTGCACGGTGGACACGTGAACGCCGGTGACGACCCGGCGACCGGGTTCGACAACTGGCGCAAGGCGCTGTCGTACGCGGCCGAGTCGGGTGGCTTCGGGCTTCCGGTGCTGATCGAGAACACCGCCGGTGGCGAGAACGCCTGCGCCCGCCGGCTCGATGCGCTCGCCCGGCTCTGGGACGCCGTCGGTGACCAGGAGGTCGGGTTCTGCCTGGACACCTGCCACGCCCATGCCGGTGGGGAGGAACTGCTCGGCCTGGTCGACCGAGTGAAGGCGATCACCGGTCGGATCGACCTGGTACACGCCAACAACTCGAAGGACGGGTTCGGGTCTGGGCGGGATCGCCACGACAACCTGTCGGGCGGGACGATCGACCCAGAGCTCCTGGTCGCGGTGATCCGCGCGGCGGACGCGCCGGTCATCGTGGAGACGCCCGGGGGCGTCGAGGGGCAGGGCAACGACATCGCGTTCCTGCGTCGGCAACTCGACGGGGAGACCGGAGCACGATGACCACGGACCAGTCCGCCGCCGGCGGCCGCAAGCCGACCTCGCGCGACGCCCGGGTCACCGGTGGTCCGGCGCCCAACGGCGCCGACCAGGACAAGGCCGCCACAGGGAAGGCCCCGACAGCCGGCAAGGCTGCCGAGGCTGGGGATAAGGACAACGACCGAAAGAAGGCGGGCGGCGACGGGGCCGGCGCGGGCGACAGCGGCAAGCCCGAGGACAATCCGGCAGCGGGTGGGAGCAAGCCCGACGGCACTCCGGCGGAGGGTGGGAGCAAGCCGGACCCGTGGGCCGCTTTCGGACCCGCACCCGAGCCGGTACCCAGCCGGTACGGGTGGCTGAGCCGGAGGGTCGGCCGGCTGTTGATCCACGAGTGGACGCTGGCCGCCGTCGCGTCGCTGGCGCTGGCCGTGCTGATGACCTGGCCGACACTGCGTTACCCGGCACACACGCTGCCGCAGGACTACTGGGACCCGAGCCTCCAGGCCTGGCAGATGGCCTGGTCCGGGCACATCCTGCTGACCGAACCGGCTCAACTCTGGCACGCCAACGCGTTCTTCCCGGAACGGTGGAGTTTCGCCTTCTCCGACACCCTGCTCGGGTATGCGCCGGCCGGCATGATCGGCAGCGGCCCCGAGGCCGCCCTCGTCCGCTACAACATCATGTTCGTGTTGGCGCACGCTCTCGCCGCCTTCGGCGCGTACGTGCTGGCCCGGCAGCTCGGCGCGAGCCGGACGGGCTCCGCGGTGGTCGGTGCCGCCTACACCTACGCGCCGTGGCTGCTGGCCCAGGCCGGCCACCTGCACGTGGTCTCCAACGGCGCCATTCCGCTGGCGCTGGCCATGCTGGCCCGGGGCCACGGCTGGTCGCTGCGGCACGGCTACCGGCCGGAGCGCCGGCACGAGGGCTGGGTGTACGCCGGCTGGCTGGTGGCCGCCTGGCAGCTCAGCCTCGGATTCGGTATCGGCCTGCCGTTCGCGTACGTCCTCGCCGGCACCGTACTGGTGGCCGCTGTCATCTGGTACGCGAAACGGATCTTCTGGCGGCTCAGGCGCCCCTTCGCTCGGCGGTTGTTCGTCGCCGACCTGATCGGCGGGCTGATCTTCGCCGGGGTGGGCGCCCTGATGGCCATCCCGTACTTCACCGTCGCCGAGCTGCACCCCAACGCGGAACGGACGATCGGCGACGTCGCCGTCTTCTCACCGCCCGCGACCGGTTTCGTCACCGCCCCGGCCGAGTCCCGCCTCTGGGGCGGGCTGCACGAAGGTGCCCGGTCGCTACTGCCGTGGCACCAGGAGATGACGCTGTTGCCCGGCTTCGTGCTGTACGCGCTGGCCCTCGGCGGGCTGTTCCTCTCCATCTGGAAGGTCCGCCAACGGCTCCTGCTGCTCGCCGGGGTGCTGGTCGCGATGGCCCTGTCGATGGGCACCGAACTGTTCGGCGGTCGCTTCACCTACGTACCGCTCTTCGACCATCTGCCCGGCTGGAGCGGCATCCGGACGCCGGGGCGGTTGATGTTGTGGGCCACGTTGCTGCTCGGGCTGCTCGCGGCGGGTGCGGTAAGCGCGTTCGCCGAGCGGGTCCGGGAGATCTACGCCGAGCGGATCCCCTCCTGGCCGAGCCCCTGGCTGCGCCTGGCGACCCTGGTGCCGCTGCTGCTGGTCATCGCCGAGGGCACCAACACCACACCCCATCCGGTGGCGCCGGCGCAGCCGGCAGCGATGCGTTCGGTCGACGGCCCGCTGCTCGTGCTGCCCAGCGGGCAGAACCACGACCAACCGGTGATGCTGTGGTCGACCACGCGATTCCAGGACATCGTCAACGGCGGCAGCGGTTTCACCCCACGTCAGCTCGACGACGTACGCCGGGTCACCATGACCTTCCCCGACCAGACCAGCGTCGACTATCTGCGCACGCTCGGCGTGCACAACGTCCTGGTGCTGCGCGGCAAGATCGCCGGCACCCCGTGGGAGGTGAGCGTCGACGCACCGGTCGACGGGCTGGGCATCACCCGCGAGGAGATAGACGACGTCGTCGTCTTCCGTCTCTGAACGTCGAGCGCGTCACCGGGTCAGGTGGTTGCGGCCACGGGCGTCGGCGTCGGCTCGGCTGCCCGGCGGCTTCGCCATCGGTCGAGCCAGGGGGCGTCGGGGGTGCCGTCGAGCAGGCCGCCGTCCGGGTCGTCGGCGTAGTTGCGGCGTACCGCGTCCTGCTCCGGGTACAGGATCTCGCGGACGACCAGGCCGACCAGGGCCACCACGGCGGCCAGGCGCAGGCTCGCGGCCAGCACGAAGACGCCCTCCGGGAAGACCGGAGTGCCGGTCGACGTGCCGAGCAACTGGCCGTAGAAGGCGATGAAGTAGCAGACCTCGGCGGCCTGCCAGACGAGGAACGCTCCCCACTTGGGCCGGGCGAGCACCACAAGCGGCAGCAGCCAGAGCACGAACTGCTGCGACCAGACCTTGCTGAAGATCAGGAAGGCGGCGACCACCAGGAAGGCGAGCTGGCCGAGTCGGGGACGTCGCGGTGCCAGCAACGCCAGCGCGCCGATGCCGAGACAGGCCAGCCCGAACAGGGCGTACGACAGATAGTTGAGCGTGGGGATGTGGGCGTCGAGCCACTGGAAGGGCCCGATGCTGGCGGGGTCGCCGAACTTCCCGTCCAGGTAGCGACCGATGTACCAGAACGTGCCCCAGTCGATCGGACGGGTGGTGTTCAGCTCGAAGAATCGGTCCCAGTTGTCCCGGTACGGAATCGCCGCCGGCAGGTTCACCAGCACCACCGTCGCCGCGGCCGTGCCGATGGACAGCAGCGCGGCCCGGATCCGGTTGGCACGTAACGCGAGCACCAGGATGGGTCCGAGGATGAACAGCGGCCACATCTTCGCCGCACCACCGAGCCCGAGCAGCACTCCCGAGAGCGCCACCAGCATCGTCCCCTTCGGTCCCGGCCCGGAGCGCGCCCAGGCCAGCAGGCCCAGCGCGGCGAGCCCGATGGCGAGGAAGTCCCAGTTGACGGTGGCGGTGAGCAGCAGCGCGGGGGCGAGCGCGAAGAGCGCGGCATCCCACGGCCGGCGACGGCGCAGCGCCAGGATCACCGCCACGGTGACCACCGCCAGCGCACCGAGCACGAGTGCGTTGAGGTTGTAGAACCACTGACCCTGGTTCATGTCGGGGTTGCCGTCGCCGGCCGCGTGGACCGGCAACCCGAGCGCCCCCATGAAGTACCCGGTCAGTACCGGATACTCGACCGGGTGGTCCCGGTAGGGCACCGCCCCCTCGTTGAGTCGCTCGGCGTAGTAGAGCGCCAGCACGTCGGTGTAGCAGAAGCGCGTGTACTGCTCGTTGTTCACCCACGCGCCGTCCTGACAGGGCGACTTCTGCACCCAGTGCAGGGCCAGCGTGAGACAGGTCAGCGCCAGGACGATCCGTACCGCCGTCCAGAACCGGTTCTCCGCGCCGACGGGCCGGTCACGGGCGACCGCGTGGTCACCGAGCGGACCGCCGATCAGCCCGGAAAGCCCCCGGACGAAGCCGTCGGAGCGGGACGGGTGATCGGGGGCACCCGATCCATCGATGCCTGGCGTCGACTTCGTGCTCATGACCGTGCATCCTGCCGTATCCGGGGACCGCGTTGAAGCCGAAACCGCCGCGAATCCCCGAGGCGCTGCCGCCGGTGAGGTACGCACGTCGGCCACCTGGGCACCGGCGACCGACGCTCAGCAATCGACCCTTGGCGATCGCGGTCTGCGGAATTTCGCAACGGCCGTATGGCCGCGCAGCTCTGCCGGATACGCAAGATCGTCTACGGGGGTGTCCGGTCGACCTCCGGAGATGCCGCCATACAGCGCCGCGGGCGGCCGGAAGATGTCCAGCCGCCCGCGGCGTCAGCGGGAGCTACTCCCGACTCGTCGTTCTGGGTGGTAGCAGGCCGCCGCCTCCACCGCCCGGCCCGCCCGGTCCCTGATCACGATCAGGTGGGGTGCCTGGATTGTTGCCGCCGTTGTTGCCGCCACCGAACTGGCAGAGAAGGTCGATCGGGTTGCACTGCTGCTGCTGGTTACCGCCACCCGGCGCAGGCGGTGGCGGTGGCGGGGGCGGGGCGGGCTTCTCGCCGTTGCCGGCGTCCTGATCGCCAACTCCGGTCACATCGGGCAGGTCGGACGGGTCGTAGCCCTTCAAGGCGTCGTCCATGTACCGCTTCCACAGTGCGGCGGGGATGTTGCCACCGCCGACGTTGACGCCATTTCGATCCACGATCGCCGGCTTGTCCTGGTCGCGGCTGCCGATCCACACTGCGGTGGC
This sequence comes from Micromonospora sp. ATLC16, assembly GCF_057196645.1. Taxonomy (NCBI): domain Bacteria; kingdom Bacillati; phylum Actinomycetota; class Actinomycetes; order Micromonosporales; family Micromonosporaceae; genus Micromonospora; species Micromonospora sp. ATLC16. The sequence goes on along the minus strand of NZ_JBXUOW010000017.1, from coordinate 1,938 downwards.
CACGTTCTCGTCGTAGCCGACCATCCAGGCGTGAGCGTTCTTGTCGGTTTTGCCGTGCTGCCAGGTGCCGGTCTTGCCCGCGGCCTGGCGGTTCACCAGGCTGGCATTGTTCTTGCCAGGAATCTCCTTGAGCACCGCGGTCACTTCGTCAGCGACCTCCGACCGGATCACCTGCTGCGGCTTGAGCTTCTCGCCGGTGCCGGTCACCTTGTCCCACTTGCCGGTGGCCTTGTTCTGCTTCTCCACCGTCCGGACGAAGTGCGCCTTGTTGTACTTGCCCTTGTTGGCGAGGGTTGCCAGGCCATTGGCGTGGTCCAGCACCGTGACCGGATACTGACCATAGCCAATTACCCGGTCGAACTTGCTCGGTGCGAGTTTCTCGGGCTTCTCCTTCGTCAGGTCGTAGACCTTCTGCTTGTCGTCCCACATGCTGCGGATGCCGGCGCGGCGGGCCATGTCGAGGACCTTGTCGGGGCCGATGTCCTCGGTCACGTGGAAGAACGGCACGTTGTACGACTGGACCGTCGACTCCTGGAGCGTGCACCGCTTGCCGCAGGTCTGTCGCACGTCCCGGCCCGCGTTCTGGATTTCGTCGTCGTACCCCTTGGGCTTGAACGGGGTCGCGTCCCAGCGCGACTTCACCGAGATGCCGGCGTCGATCGCCGCGGCCAGGGTGTAGACCTTGAACGACGAGCCCGGCGGGTGTCCGCCGACGATGTTGCCATTCTGATCCGTGTTGAGGCCGGCGTAGTCGAAGTCGGCGCCGCTGTCACCACCGTAGTAGGCGAGCACCCGGCCGGTTTTCGGGTCGATGGAGACCGCCGCCGCCATCAGGTTCTTCGGCTGCCCCTTGAGCACCGAGCCCTTGCGGTCCGGCTGGGCCGCCGCCTCCAGCGCCTTCTGCATCTTCGGGTCGATGGTGGTGGTGATCCGGTACCCACCCTCGCGCAGTTCGTCGACGCAGGTGGGCTTGTCCGGCTCACCGGACTCGGTGCAGATGCCCCACTCCTCCATCTCCTTGCGGACGTAGTTGATGACGTTGCCGCGCGGAGTGCCGACCCCGAAGCCGTTGTTCTTCTTCGGCTTCTCGACCTTCGGGTACTCGGTCGGCCGTTCCGGCTTGTCCGGCGCGCCGAGCCAGCCCTCCTCGACCATCCCGTTGATGACGTACTCCCACCGGGACTTCGCCTCGACCTCGTTGACATCCGGGTCGAAGCCCTGGTGGGTGGCGGTGGGCTCGGGCTGCTTGATCAACGCGGCGAGCACCGCTCCCTCCGCCACCGTCAGCTTCTTGGCGCTGGTGTTGAAGTACGTCTGGGCCGCCGCCTCGATGCCGAACGCACCACGACCGAAGTAGATCACGTTGAGGTAGTTCTCCATGATCTGGTCTTTGGTGTAGTTGTCGTTCAGCTTGGAGGCGAGGATCGCCTCCTTCACCTTCCGCGCGTAGCTGTCGTCCTGGAGGTTCTCGTAGGCGTTGCGGGCGTACTGCTGGGTGATGGTCGAGGCGCCCTGCTTGTCACCGCCGGAGAGGTTGTTCCATGCGGCCCGGGCGATGCCCTTGTAGTCGACGCCCGAGTGCCGGTAGAAGTTCCGGTCCTCGGCGGCGGCGACGGCGTCCCGCACGTACTCGGGGATTCTGTCGATGGTGACGAAGGTGCGGTTCTCGTTGCCGAGCCTGGCGACAAGCGTCTTGCCGTCCTTGGCGTAGACGGTGGTGGACAGCGGCAGCGGGATCTCCTTGGGCAGCACCACGTTCGTCGAGTAGTAGGTGAACCCGACCACGCCGATGCCGGCCAGCATGATGAACACCGCGAAGCCGGCGATCAGCATGTTCATCCGCTTGCGCTTGCGGGCGCGGGCCACCGCACCCGGGTCACGGCCACCGCGGCCGGGCCGGGTCGGTCCACCCGGCCCGCCGGGGCCACCCGGCCCGCC
>NZ_JBXUOW010000016.1:0-92945 GCF_057196645.1 Micromonospora sp. ATLC16 | reverse complement strand
CTGCCGCACCGCGCTGCGCACCCGGTCGCGGCCGACCGCGGCGGCGGCCGCGGCCAGCGACGGCTCGGCCAGCAACACGTCGGTACGCGGCATCCGGCGCCGCGGGTCGGCGCCGCCGTCACTCATCGGTTCATCTCCTCGCAGCCTGGCGGAGACGGACGGGAATCGAACCCGCCTGGCCCGGATCCCGGACCACACCGGTTTTGAAGACCGGGAGGGGCACCAGCCGCCTGAACGCCTCCACCGGCCATTGGATCACAGCTCGGCGACGGGTGTGCGGCCGAGTCGACACCACGGTCACCGACCGGGATCGGCCGCCCGCCGATCGAGCCGGACCCGCTGCGGCAGCACCGTGTACTTCGGATCACGGGCCGAGGCGACACCAGCGTGGAACACACCGAAGCGGGTGGCCACCGAGGCGGCCAGCAACGCGGCACCGGAGACCGCCGAGACCAGTCGGCTACGCCGGCCCAGCATCGCCCCGGCCACCCCGGCGACGTTCAGTGCCCGCCCGGCGCGCAGCAGCCGGCCGGGCAGCCCCGTCCGGTAGGGCTCACCCAGCAGGCCGAGACGGGTCTCCACCCGGTGCACGCCGAACAGTTCCAGTCCGGCGCCGGCCACCGCCAACCGCCGCGCCGGGCCCGCCTGGGCCGGCGGCACGGCGAGCAGACCCACCCCCGCACCGCTGGCCAGCGCGCTACCCGCGAAGACGAGCGGCAGATCGGCGTACGCCTCGTGCCAGGACGGCACGGCCGTGTCGGCCAGCAGCACCGCCGTGTACGTGCCCAGGGCCGGCGCGGCCACCGCAGCGGCCAGCCCGGCGGCCCGCCCCACCGGTGGCAACGCCCGACGGGCCAGTCCGAGTGCACCCCGCGCGGGCAGCAGCGGCGCCATCTCGGCGACCGCGGCAAGCCCGGCGGCCGGACCGTACCCGGCGAGGATCCAGGTGCCCACGGACATCGGTGAGGTCGGCTTGGCCACCCGCAGCATGTGGTGGAACCGTTCCGGTCGGCCCAGGTCCTTGACCAGCAGGCCGGCGCTGGCGGTGACCGCCGCCAGCGCGGCGATCCGGCCGGCGCGGCGCACCTCGACGCGGCCGGTGAGCTGTCCACCGGCCGCGAGCAGCGACGAACCGGCGGCCAGCCCCCCGGTGAACAGGTACGCGGCGATCTCCCACGTCCACACCGGCGGCTTCAGGATCGGCCGACCGTAGTAGGAGGTGAACTCCGCCGGCGGCACGGCCAGTTCCTCACCACCCCGCCGGCCGGAGCGGAAGCGGCGGAACCGTTCACCCACGGCCGGTCGGTCCGGGTTCACCGCCGACCGCCGAGGAACGCGCCGAAGGCTACCGCCGTCATGGCCAGCGCGGCCAGCCCCGCCCGACGCCACATCGCCGGCAGGTCCCGGGTGGTGACCTGCGGATCCGGCGGCAGGCCGTACACCTCCGGCTCGTCGAGCAGCAGAAAGAACGCGCCGTCGCCGCCGACGCCGTCGTCCGGGTCATGGCCGTAGAGCCGCGCCTGTGACTCCCCCCGTTGCCGCAACGTGGCAACCCGCTCGGCGGCCCGCTCCCGCAGCTCGTCGAGGGGACCGTACTGGATGGACTCAGTCGGGCAGGCCTGCGCGCAGGCCGGGGTCAGACCCGCGCCGATCCGGTCGTAGCAGAGCGTGCACTTCCACACCCGACCGTCGTCCACCCGCCGGTCGATCACTCCGTACGGGCAGGCCGACACGCAGTAGCCGCATCCGTTGCAGATGTCCTCCTGCACCACCACGGTGCCGAACTCGGTGCGGAACAGCGCCCCGGTCGGGCAGACGTCGAGGCAACCGGCCCGGGTGCAGTGCTTGCACACGTCCGACATCATCAGCCAGCGGAAGTCGCTGCGTCCCTCGGCGCTGCCCGTGCGTCCGGGTGGCCCGGCCGCCGGCATGCCGAGGAACTCGGTCCTCCGGGCCGCGGAGTCCGGGCTGGCCGGGTCGCCGGTCGGGCTCCCGGCCAACGACGCGGTGCCGTGGCCGGCGGGCCGGGGCTGTTCCACGAAGGCGACGTGCCGCCACGAGTTGGCGGTCAACGCGCCGGTGTTGTCGTAGGACATGCCGAGCAGGTCCAGCCCGGCGGTGGGTACCCCGTTCCATTCCTTGCAGGCCACCTCGCACGCCTTGCAGCCGATGCAGACGCTGGTGTCGGTGAAGAAGCCCATCCTCGGCGGCGCGTCGACCCAGCCGGCCGCGGCCGCCGGATCAGCCGGCACCGACGACGTGGGTGTGGTGGCCCGGTCACCCGGGTCGGCCATCAGCGGTCCCCTCCTCGTCGCCGGTGGATCCGGGCGGCTCGGCCGGCACCCCGGGGGTGACCGCCGGCGGCAGGGCACCCGGCACGATGCCAGCCCTGCTGCGGTAATCCTGCACCAGTTCCCGCAGCGCCGTCCCGGCGGGCCGACGCCCCGGCCGCACGTCACAGGTGCCGATCTTGCTTTCCTGAATCAGGACGTTCGGGTCCAGGGTGATGCCGAACAGGTCGTTGGCCGAGTCCCCGGTGACCAGTCCCTCGTAGCCGAAGTGGTACGGCAGCCACAGCTGGTGGATCACCCGGCCGTCCACCGCCAGCGGCACCAGCCGGTCAGTGACCAGCACCCGAGCCTCGATCGCCGCGCGGGCGGTGACCAGGTGCGCCCACCCGAGATGGGTCAGCCCGGCCAGCGCCGCCAGCTCCGGCGATACCTCCACGAACATCTCCGGTTGCAGTTCCGCCAACGGCGCGACGGTCCGGCTCATCCCGCCCGCGGTGTGATGCTCGGTGAGCCGGCTGACCGTGAACACGTACGGAAAAACCTCGTCGTGCTGCTGCGGCGGGCTCGGGTTCGTCGAGTTCACCGGATGGTCGTACCGCTTGCGGGTCGGATTGGCCTGCTGGCCGTAGAGCGGATTACGGACCGGCGACTCGGCCGGCTCGTAATGCGTCGGCAGCGGCCCGTCCAGCACCCCGCTGGGCGCGTACAGCCAACCCTTCCCGTCGGACTGCATGATGAACGGATCGTCACCGGCCAGCGCCGCCGGCCCCGTGGCACCCTCCGGCGGCCGGTACGACGGCGGTTTCGTCACCTCGAAGTCGGGCACGTCGCGGCCGGTCCACCGGCCGGCGTCGGCGTCCCACCACACGTACCGCTTCCGCTCGCTCCACGGGCGGCCCTGCGGGTCGGCGGAAGCCCGGTTGTAGAGCAGCCGCCGGTTCGCCGGCCATGCCCAACCCCACTCGGCGGCCACCCAGTCCTGCTCGTGTCCGGGCCGACGCCGGGCCGCCTGGTTCACTCCGTCGGCGTACACGCCGGTGTAGATCCAGCAGCCGATCGCGGTCGTACCGTCGTCCCGGGCCTGCGTGAACGTCGACAACGGACGGCCGCCGACCGTCTCGTATCCGTTGATCTCCCGCAGCACCGCCTCGGCGTCCGGCTCGGCGAGCCGGCCGTGCGTGGGATAGTCCCAGGTCAGGTCGAGCAGGGCGCGGTCGCGCGGCAGGGCCGAGCCGGCCAGCTTCTCCCGGATCCGGCGCCCCAGGTGGTAGAAGAACCACAGCTCGGAGCGGGCATCACCGGGCGGATCGACGGCCTTCTCCCGCCACTGCAGCAGCCGCTGGGTCTGGGTGAACGTGCCCTCCTTCTCCACATGCGAGGCGGCCGGCAGGAAGAAAACCTCGGTGGCGCACTGCTCCGGCACTATCTCACCGGTGGCGACCTCGGGACCACGCTGCCAGAACGTCGCGCTCTCGATCATGAACAGGTCGCGTACGACCAGCCAGTCGAGGTTGGCCATGCCCAACCGCTGGGCGCGGCCGTGTGCCGAACCGACCGCCGGATTCTGGCCGAGCAGGAAGTACCCCTTGACCTTGCCGTCGATCATGTTGAGTACCTGCTGATAGGTGCCGTGATCGCCGGTCAACCGGGGTAGCCGGTCGTAACAGAAGTCGTTCTCCGGCGTGGCCGCGTCCCCCCAGTAAGCCTTGAGCAGGCTGGCGGCGTAGGCGCGGGCACCGCCCCAGAAACCCTTCTGAGCCGGATGCCGGATGCTGTCCGTCCAGGCGTCGAAATCCGGGTGCTGGGCGTGGTGCGGCATCGGCAGATAGCCCGGCAGCAGATTGAACAGGGTCGGGATGTCGGTGGAACCCTGGATGCTGGCGTGCCCGCGCAGCGCCATCACCCCGCCACCGGGCCGACCCACGTTGCCCAGCAGCAGTTGGATGATCGCTCCGGTGCGGATGTACTGCACGCCGACCGTGTGCTGCGTCCAGCCGACCGAGTAGATCAGGCAGCCGGTGCGCTCCCGCCCGGAGTTCTCCGTCCAGGCGCGGGCCAATTCCAGGAACTTCTCCCGGGGTACGCCGCAGACCCGTTCCACCATCTCCGGGGTGTAGCGGGCGAAGTGCCGCTTGAGGATCTGGTACACGCAGCGCGGATGTTGCAGCGTCTCGTCCCGCTGGACCTGCCGGGACACCGAAGCACCGTGCGACTCGTGGCGCATACCCGCCGCGGTCTCCCGCTCCCGCGCAGCGTGCCCGCTGCCGGAGTCCCGCTCGTGGCCCGCGTACTGCCAGCTGTCCTGAACGTAGCTGGCGCCCGCCGGGTCGAAGCCGGAGAAGAGCCCGTCGGCGTCCTCGGCGTCGACGAAATCGTCACTGACGATCGTCGCGGCGTTGGTGTACGCCAGCACGTACTCCCGGAAATCCAACTCGTTGCTGAGGATGTGGTTCACCACAGCGCCGAGCAACGCGATGTCGGTGCCCGCCCGAATCGGCAGGTACGCGTCGGCGACCGCGCTGGTGCGGGTGAACCGCGGGTCGACGTGGAAGACCTTGGCCCCGCGCCGTTTCGCCTCCATCACCCACTGGAAGCCCACCGGATGGGCCTCGGCCATATTGGAACCCTGGATGATGATGACGTCGGCGTTCGCCACGTCCTGCTGAAAGTCCGTCGCGCCACCGCGACCGAAGCTGGCCCCCAGACCGGGGACGGTGGCGGAGTGTCAAATACGGGCCTGGTTCTCGATCTGAAGCGCCCCCATCGCGGTGAACAGCTTCTTGATGAGGTAGTTCTCCTCGTTGTCGAGGGTTGCCCCGCCCAGACTGGCGATTCCCAGCGTGCGGTTCAGCGGCCGGCCCTCGGCGTCGACGTCCTCCCACGTCTCGGCCCGGGCCGCGAGCACCCGGTCGGCGATCATGTCGAGCGCGGTGCCGAGATCCAGGTCCTCCCACTCGGTGCCGTACGGCCGCCGGTAGCGCACCGTGGTCTGACGCAGCGGGCTGGTGACCAGGCTCCGGCTGGCGGCGCCCTTGGGGCAGAGCCGGCCCCGGGAGATGGGGCTGTCCGGGTCACCCTCGATCTGCGTGACCTGGTCGTCGGTGACGAAGACTCGCTGCCCGCAGCCGACAGCACAGTACGGACAGACGGAACGGGCGACCCGGTCGGCGTCCTGCGTGCGGGCGGTCAACTCGGCACTGCGGGTCGAGCACACCGCAGCGCCCCGGCCCAGCGGGTCGGTGCCGGTGAGCTGCCGGTAGACCGGCCAGCCCAGCAACCTGTCCCGCAGTCCCACGTTCGACACCTCCGGTCTCGACCTTAGGACAGCGCGCCCGGATCGGCGACCCGCCTGCCCGGGACAACATCACGACGTCGCCCCCGGCCCGAAGTCGGGCCGGGGGCGACGAAGGTGCCGGTGTGCAGGTCGCCTCTCGGCGAGTGGCGCGACGCGGCTCCAGCCGAACGGTATTCCGCGAAGGCAATTTAGGTGAGGCCCGGGGACACTGGACACACCGACACCCGAGTCAACGGGTTACCCCCTCTCTTTCTTCCTACCCCTGTCGTGACCGCCGGCACAGTTGCGCCGGGTGCTGACTGCCTGCGAAAGTCCGCTGGCCAGCGCCCTGGGCTGGGTGCCGGCCAGCGCTTCTTGTCCCCCCCCGGTGGATGGAGTGTTCGGGCGCGCGGCTTCGGTCAGGGGCATGTCCAGGCCAGGGCCGCGTACGTTGATCATGAGGTTAGCGGCAGTTTTGGAGATCGAGAACGCCGCTAACCTCATGATCAACGGGTAGATCCGGGTGGGAGTGGGGGGTTGGGGTGGGTCGTGGGGGTGGGCCGGGCTGGTCTGGGGTTACCCTGACAGGATGCAGGCGGCCTCCCCGACCACGACCGGTGTGGCACACCTGACCCGGCCCGGTCGTCCCGCCGTGGTGGCCCGGACCCTCGCCGAGCTGCGCGGGCCCACCCGAGGGGTGGTGGAACTGCCGGTACGACTGATGTGGTGCGCCGACCGCGCGTTCGACCTTGCCGACCCCGACCAGTTGCTCTGGCTGTACGAGAACGTGCTGCGGGAGACCACGAGCGTCGACGACCTGCGCCGGCTCGTCGACGGGCGGACGCTTCGCCGGGTGTGGCAGCTGCTCAACCTGCCCCGGGGCGTACGGCTGGCGTGGGAAAGCCGACACCAGGGCCTTCGGTCGGCGTGACCGGAGCAGTTCCCGACGCACACCCACACGAGTTCTACCGCGAGGTCGCCCGGGTCGCGTTGACCGTCGCCGGGCCGCACCGCTTCGTACTCGGTGGCGGGGTGGCCTGGGCCGCGCACGGACTGGTCACCCGCCCCACCGAGGACGTGGACCTCTTCGCCGACGTGGAGGGCGCCGCCGCCGCGGCAGCGGCGGACGTCCGGGCAGCGCTGGAACGCGCCGGGTTCGAGGTGGCCGACGCCGATCCGGACAGCGATCTCGGTGACCTGTTCGACGGCTTGGACCGGGATCTGCGGGACTTCGTCGTCGCCCGGCACGACCGGCGCATCCGCCTCAGCCTGGCCCGCCTCGACCGACACCGCAGTCCGGTGGTGATGGACCTCGGTCCGGTCATGGACGTGCGGGACCTCATCGCCAACAAGACCGCTGCCCTGGTCAACCGCCGCGAGGTACGCGACTACATCGACGTGGCCTCCGCCCTGGAACACCGGTCCGTGGCGGAACTGCTGGAACTCGCCCGCCAGCTCGATCCCGCCCTCGATGACGACGACGTACGGGCGGCCGGTCACTACCTCGACCGGATTCCGGACGCCCGGTTCACCCGCTACGGCCTCGGCCCCGCCGACGTCGCTCAGGTCCGGCGGCACCTGGCGGCCTGGCCCCGCTGACCCGGCCCCGCCGCCCCGCACCGAGCCGGCGCAGGCACCAGCTCGACGGGGACATCACTTGGTGAAGCGGCCACCGGTGACACCCAGGATCTCACCGGTGATGAAGCTCGACTCCGGTGAGGCGAAGAAGACGTACGCGGGCGCCAGCTCCGCGGGCTGACCAGGCCGACCGACCGGGGTGTCGGTGCCGAACTGCTCGACCTTCCCCTCGGGCATGGTCGCCGGGATCAGCGGCGTCCAGATCGGACCCGGCGCCACCGCGTTGACCCGGATGCCCCGGTCGACCAGGTCGGCGGCGAGGGCCTTGGTGAAGTTCGCGATTCCCGCCTTGGTGGTGGCGTAGTCGAGCAACTGCGGCGACGGGTCGAACGCCTGGATCGAGGACGTGTTGATGATCGTGGAGCCCTCGCCCAGATGTGGCAGCGCCGCCTTGCACAGCCAGAACATCGCGTACAGATTTGTCTTGAACACCCGGTCGAACTGCTCGGTGCTGATGCCGACGATGCCCTTGTCCTGCGCCATCTGGTACGCCGCGTTGTTCACCAGGATGTCGATGCCGCCCAGGTCACGCACCGCCCGCTCGATCAACGCCGCACAGTTGCGCTCGTCGGCGATGTCACCCCGGATCGCGACCCCCTTGCGACCGGCGGCCTCGACGAGCCGTACGGTCTCCCGGGCGTCCGCGTCCTCCTCCGCACCGAGGTAGGAGATCAACACGTCGGCGCCCTCCCGGGCGTACGCGATGGCGATCGCGCGGCCGATACCCGAGTCGCCGCCGGTGATCACCGCCTTCTTGCCGTCGAGCTTGCCGGTGCCCCGGTAAGAGTCCTCGCCGTGGTCCGGCTTCGGCGTCATCTCGCCGGTACGACCGGGCGGGCTCTGTTGCTGATTCGGCTGACCGGACTGCTGGCCGTACTGCTCGGTCGGGTCCTGCGGGGTGTACGGCGTCTCGCTCACGGAGGTCTCCTCGCCCGGGATCGTGGGGTTGCGCTCCCGCAAGCCCCTACCCGGGCGAAGTTGTCGGAAACGCCCGGCCCCGCCGGGGGCGTCACCATCCGTATGGCATCCTAGGATCCTGGATGGCTGCTCGCGAACCGGGCAGTTCGGGTGTCAGTCGGACAGTCGTGCGGCTATGCGGCGTCTCGGGGCGGGCAGGCGATCCGCCAGTGCCAGCGCGGCCCGGACCGGTACCCGTCCGACCAACTCGTCGAACTCGGCCCGCCCCAGGCAGAACCGGGTGAACGCACGCCAGCCCGGCGGCGTGGCAAGCAGCCTGTGGCAGAGCGCCGGTCGCCGGGAGAAGACGTCGAGCAGCCGCTGCCCGGCCCGCATGCCCGGGACGAGACGCTCGGTCACCGACCGTTCGTAGCCGGCGAGGTCGCCATCGGCCACCGCCGCCCCGGCCAGCTCGCCGGAGCGCAGCGCATAGCTGATCCCCTCCCGGGTCCAGGGCTCCAGCAGGCCGGCGGCGTCGCCGACCACCAGCACCCGCCCTCGCCGCAGCGGCGAGTCGTCGGCCCGACAGCGAGTCAGGTGACCCGAGTCGTGGATCGGTGAGACGTGGGCCAACCCGAGACGATCGACGAACCGCCGTAGGTAATCCCGGGTCCGCTCCCCCTCCCCCCGGCCGGCGATCACGCCGACGGTGAGCCGGTCTCCCTTCGGGAACACCCAGGCGTACGAGCCGGGCAGCGGCCCCCAGTCGAGCAGCACCCGGCTCCGCCACCGGGCCTGCTCGGACGGCGGCACCGGCAGTTCCAGCTCCAGCCCCAGATCCACCTGGCGGTGACGCACCCCCACGTGCCGGCCGCTGACCCCGGACGAGCCGTCCGCACCCACGACCGTGCGGGCCAGTAGCTGCTCGCCGTCAGCCAGTCGCAGGCGTACGACATCGTGGTCCTGCTCCACCGACCGGACCTTCGCCCGCTCGCGGACCTCGGCCCCGGCGGCCACCGCGACAGCGCGGAGCCGGTCGTCGAACTCCTCCCGGCGCACCATGCACACCAGCGGCCCGGCGCCATGCCGGCGGGTGAACCCGCCTCGCCCGTCGAGGGTGAAGGTGACCCGGTCCACGGTGTCGTGGGCAGGTACCTCGATCCGCCCCGCCAGCGCGGCCAGCGAGGTGCCGATCAGACCACCGCCGCAGGTCTTGTAGCGCGGATGCGCGGCACGCTCGACGACCAGCGTGCGTACCCCTCGGCGGGCGGCGGCGGCTGCGGCGGAGAGCCCGGCGGGGCCACCACCGATCACCACGAGTTCCCAGACGCTCACTGATGCAGGGTAGATCAGCCACGGCGTGGACGGCGGCAATGGTCGGCCGGGCCGAGGCTGCCGACGCGGGCATCTTCTCCGGCGCGCCGGGTAACCGCCGGCCGCAGACCGCCTGCCGCAGGCGGACCAGGCGCGAGGAGGACACCATGCAAGAGGTGCGGCTGTCGGAGGACGAGGCGCGGGTTTACGACGCGGTGGCGGCCCTGGAGGCCCGGGGCCAGGTCCCGTACCCGGACATGATCGCCCAGGAGTGTGGCCTGTCCGAGGAGCAACTACAGACCCCGCTGCACCTGCTGACCGAGAAGAACCTGCTGCACCGGGAGGATTCGCCGATGGCCGGGCTCGACTTCGGACCCCGCTTCTGCGCCCAGCAGTTGGCGTGACGGGCGGCGCCGGCACCGCCGACGAGCGGCGACGCTGGCGGGCCCTCGGGGTGGGACTTGTCGCGGCGTTCATGACGCTGCTCGACATCAGCATCGTCAACGTCGCCCTGCCGTCCCTGGAGCGTTCCCTGCGGGCCGATCCGAGTGACCTGCAATGGGTGCTGTCCGGGTACGCGCTGAGTTTCGGGCTGGTCCTGGTGCCGGCGGGACGCTTCGGTGACGTGCGCGGGCGACGCAACGCGTTCGTCTTCGGCATCGCCCTGTTCACGCTGACCAGCGCGCTGGCCGGGCTGGCCCAGTCCCCCGGCTGGTTGATCGCCGCCCGACTCCTCCAGGGCGCCGCCGCCGGGGTGGTGAACCCGCAGGTGACCGGCCTGATCCAGCAGCTGTTCGCCGGACCCGAGCGGGGCCGACCCTTCGGCTGGCTCGGCGCCACCATCGGCATCTCCGCCGCGGTCGGTCCGCTGCTCGGCGGTCTGCTGATCGCCGCTGGCGGCCCGGAACACGGCTGGCGGTGGGTCTTCTTCGTCAACGTGCCGGTGGGGATCGTCGCGGTGCTGCTCGGCTGGCGGTTGCTGCCCGGCCGGGTCACCCCACGCGGTGCGCAACGCCGGTTCGACCCGGTCGGCGTGCTGCTGCTCGGCGTCGGCGTGACCCTCGTGCTGCTGCCGCTGGTGCAGCGCGAACAGTGGCCCGGCGCGACGAAGTGGTTGCTGCTGCCCGTCGGCCTGGCCATCCTCGCCGGCTTCGTCGCCTGGGAGCGCCGCTACGCCCGGCACGGCCCGCCACTGTTCGACGTCCGCCTGTTCGGGCACCGGTCGTACGCCCTCGGCTCGACGATCGCGCTGCTCTACTTCGGCGGGTTCACCGCGATCTTCTTCATCTTCACCCTGTATCTGCAGAACGGGCGGGGCTACAGCGCCCTGGTCGCCGGCGCGGCGATCACCCCGTTCGCGCTCGGTTCGGCCGTCGCGTCCGCCGTCGGCGGACGGCTGGTCAACCGGTACGGCCGCCCCCTGGTCGCCGTCGGGCTGGTCGGCGTGGTGACCGGTCTCGGTCTCGCCGCGCTGGCCATCGAGCTGGCACCACGAGCCCCCGTGCCCTGGGTGACCGCGCTGCCGTTGCTGGTCGCCGGCATCGGCAGCGGCCTGGTGATCGCACCCAACCAGACGCTGACCCTGACGCAGGTGCCGGTTTCGCAGGCCGGCAGCGGCGCCGGGATGTTGCAGACCGGCCAGCGGATCGGTTCGGCCGCCGGCATCGCGGTCGTCGGCGCGGTCTTCTTCTCCGCGGCCGACGGCGCGGACGCCTGGTCGAGGGCGTTCGAACGGTCGCTGCTCACCTCGGCCGCGATCATCGCGCTGGCCCTGGTGGCGGCCGCCGTCGACATCGTCGGAAACCACCGCCGCGGCCGGCCCCGCGAGCGGGGCCGGCCGGTAGGTCACTGAGCACCGGTGTCACCAGAGCTGGGAGACGACGTCCGCCGCCTGCTCCTCCCACTGCGCGTAGTGGAACGGGTAGGCCGACACCTGCACCGTCTGCGCCGCGGTGGTCAGCGGCAGGTCCCGCCAGCCGCCGACGTTCTTCAGGGCCTCGAAGAAGACGGCCGAGGAGTACTCGGGATCCCGGATCTGCTCCACGCTGCCCCATCCGGTGGACGGACGCTGCTGGAACAGGCCCTGCGAGTCGTGGTCGTTCCACGCGCCCAGGTGTCCGAGGTTGTAGAGCTTCGACTCCTGCAACGCGGTGGCGATGCCGATCACGGCGCCGCGCTCACCGACACCGGTGCGCTTGGCCACCTCAATGATGGTCTTGGCGTTGTCGCGCTGGGTGTCGTCGAGCGGCACGCGCGACTGGGCACCCTGCACGCCGTGCGGGGTCAGCTCGTCCCGGGTCGGCTTCCCGGCGTCCGGCTTGTCGGTGCGGCCGGCGGTGGTCAGCCCCGATTCCACGGTCACCCCGGTGCTGGTGCGACCGGTCGCCCGGTCGATCGCCGCGACCGCGCCGGCATGCGGGCCGGCGGTGATCGGTGCGGCCACGGCGGTCGGGCCGAAGGCGAGTCCGGCGAGGGCGGTCACGCCCACCACGCTGAGCGCGGTCTTCCGGTTCGGGATCGTCGCGATGGCCGGGAGCCATCGAGTGAAGTCCGGCTTCACGATGGTTGCCCCTTCGCTCGGGTACGAGCCGCTCGGGTGCGAGCCGCTCGCGGGGACGGGCCGAACTGGTCGAGGTTTGCCAGCCGGCGCTACGGGGGACACAACCCAGCCGACAGGTCCGCCATTCCGGAAATGCACCGTCGGCGGTTGGCTGCGATCCAGGTCACGGCGCAGACCGGTCCGGTGGGCACGAGACGGACAGCGAGCGTCACACCTCGTACGGGGCGCCGAACCGCAACGGGCGCTCCTCCCAGCGGTCCCGGTACCCACCGGGGTACGCGGTGCGGCCGCCATTGGAGATCCGCGTCTCGAACTGGCTGCGGTAGACCCCCTCGATGGCGAGTGCCTCGGCGACCGTGCGGCCGTCGACGCGCAGCCGGTCCGGGTGGAAGTTGAGGGTGATCCGTCCCTGCCGGCCGATCGCCGCGACGAGCCGCTCCGGTTCGTGGCGTACCCCGACGGCGGCGAGTGCCCGCCCGATGACCGCCAGCGCGGCGGGACGATCGCGCAGTGCCACCGCGCGCACGTGGCGCAGGGCCGCGCGTTGCGCGGCGGTCAGGGTCGGATCGACGGACATGCCGGCAGTCTCGCCGGGGACCGGCTCCTGGCCCCGCATCCCGGTACCGAGGGCTGAGGCGGGGAGGTGCCCGGCTCAATGGCCGCTGGCCAGCCATTGTGGCAACTGCGGGGCCTCGGCCCCGATGGTGGTGCTGTCGCCGTGCCCGGTGTGCACGATCGTGTCCGGCGCGAGGGTGAGCAGCCGGTCGCGGATCGAGTCGACGATGGTGCCGAAGTCGCTGTACGAGCGGCCGGTGGCACCCGGCCCGCCGGCGAACAGGGTGTCGCCGGTGAAGACGACGCCCAGTTCGCCGGCGTGCAGGCAGCACGCGCCGGGGCTGTGCCCGGGGGTGTGCAGCACGGTCAGCGTGGTGCCGCCCACCGCGATGGCCTGGCCGTCGTCGAGGGTGCCGCCCGGCGCCTCGTCGGGATGCACCATGTCCCAGAGGACCCGGTCGGCGGGGTGCAGCAGCACCGGGGCGCCGGTGGCCCGGGACAGTCGCGGGGCGACCCGGACGTGGTCGTCGTGGGCGTGCGTGGCGACGATCGCGGTGACCCGCCGCCCGGCCACCACCTCGAGGATGGCGTCGACGTCGTGCGGGGCGTCGATCACGACGCACTCGGCGTCGTCGCCGATCACCCAGACGTTGTTGTCCACGTCGAAGGTCTGGTCATCGAGGGAGAAGGTGCCGGAGGTCACCGTGTGGTCGATCCGGGTGGCCATCAGAACACCACCACCGAGCGGAGCACGTCGCCCCGGTGCATCCGGTCGAACGCCTCCTCCACCCCGTCCAGGCCGATCTCCTCGGTGACGAAGGCGTCCAGGTCGAGGCGGCCCTGCAGGTACAACTCGGTGAGCATCGGGAAGTCCCGGCTGGGCAGGCAGTCGCCGTACCAGCTGGATTTGAGGGCGCCACCACGGCCGAAGACGTCCGACAGGGGCAGTTCGACGCGCATCTCGGGCGTGGGCACGCCGACCAGCACGACGGTGCCGGCCAGGTCGCGGGCGTAGAACGCCTGCTTCCAGGTCTCCGGCCGGCCGACCGCGTCGATCACCACGTCGGCGCCGAAGCCGCCGGTGGCGGCCTGGATCTCCGCCACCGGGTCGGCCTCGGATGCGTTGACGGTGTGGGTGGCACCGAACCTACGGGCCCAGTCGAGTTTGCGGGAGTCGGTGTCGACCGCGATGATCGTCGTCGCCCCGGCCAGGGCCGCGCCGGCCACCGCCGCGTCGCCGACACCACCACAGCCGATCACCGCTACCGAGTCACCGCGGGTCACCCCGCCGGTGTTCATCGCCGCGCCGAGTCCCGCCATCACCCCACAGCCGAGCAGTCCGACGGCGGCCGGCCGAGCCGCCGGGTCCACCTTCGTGCACTGACCAGCGTGGACCAGGGTCTTCTCGGCGAAAGCGCCGATGCCCAGCGCCGGGGCGAGTTCGGTGCCGTCGGCCAACGTCATCTTCCGGGCGGCGTTGTGGGTGGCGAAGCAGTACCACGGACGGCCGCGCCGGCAGGCCCGGCACACGCCGCAGACGGCCCGCCAGTTGAGCACCACGAAGTCACCGGGCGCCACCGCGTCCACGCCCTCGCCGACCTGCTCGACGATGCCGGCGGCCTCGTGGCCGAGCAGGAACGGGTAGTCGTCGTTGATGCCGCCCTCGCGGTAGTGCAGGTCGGTGTGGCAGACGCCGCACGACTGCACCCGGACCACCGCCTCGCCCGGCCCGGGATCGGGCACCACGATCTCGGTGACCTCGACGGGCGCGCCCTTGCTGCGGGAGATGACTCCCCGTACCTGCTGGCTCACGCTGTCCTCCTACTCGCACCGCACCGACGGTGACACGGAACCTACCCGTCGACGGGGCTCGGTGACGACGCGCCGACCCGGTCGAACCGGACGTTGGGGTCGGTCAGCCGCCCGTACCGCATGGGCAGCAGGTCACGCAGGTAGTTCTGGTGCAGCCGCCACGGCGCCCGGGTGCCCTGGTGGGGCAGCCTGCCGACGCCGCGCCGCACGTACCCGGAGGTGAGGCCGATCAACGGGGTACGCGGTCCGGAGGGCGGGGCGAGCGGGGTGACGATCTGGTTTCCGGTGCGGTCCAGGTGGCGCAGCAGCCGGCACACGTAGCCGGCCACCAGGTCGGCCTTGAGCGTCCAGGAGGCGTTGGTGTAGCCGATGGTCATGGCGAAGTTCGGCACCCCGGAGAGCATCATGCCCTGGTACGCGACGGTCTCCGGCAGGTCCACCTCCGCCCCGTCCACCCGCAGGGTCATCCCGCCGAGGGCGAGCAGGTCCAGCCCGGTGGCGGTGACCACCACGTCGGCGGGCAGTTCCCGACCCGAGGTGAGCCGGATGCCCCGGGCGGTGAAGGTGTCCACGGTATCGGTGACCACCTCGGCCCGCCCGTCGGAGAGCACGCTGAACAGGTCACCGTCGGGAACCACGCACAGCCGCTGGTCCCACGGGTCGTAGCGGGGGGTGAAGTGGCGTCCGACGTCGAAGCCGGCGGGCAGCCGACGGGCAGCCGCGCGATGCAGCAGCCCGCGTACCAGCCCGGGGGCGCGCCGGCTGAGCTGGTAGTTGGCCGTGGCGAGCAGGATGTTCTTCCAGCGCACGGTCCGATGTGCCAGGCTCGCCGGCAGCAACCGCCGCAGGGCGTCGGCAAAGCGGTCGTGGGAGGACAGCGGTAGCAGGTACGTGGGTGAGCGTTGCAGCATGGTCACCCGGGCCCCCTGCCGGGCCAACGCCGGCACCAGCGTCACGGCGGTGGCGCCGCTGCCGATCACCACCACCCACCGGCCGGTGAGGTCGAGGTCGGCGGGCCAGTGCTGCGGATGCACGATCCGGCCGGTGAACCGTTCCTGGCCGGTGAAGTGCGGGGTGTGGCCGGCCTCGTACCGGTAGTAGCCGGTGCAGGCGTACAGGAAGGAGCAGGTCAGTACGACGGTCTCCGTGGTGTCCTCGCGCCGTACGTACACCGTCCAGCGGGCCTGGCGGCTGTCCCATTCGGCCCGCTGGACGCGCTGCCGGAACCGGATGTGTGGGAGGACGTCGTGCTCCTCGGCGGTACGACGCAGGTAGTCGCGGATGGTGTCGCCGTCGGCCAGGCTCTTCGGTGCGGTCCACGGCGCGAACGAGTAGCCGAGGGTGAACATGTCCGAGTCGGAACGCACCCCGGGGTAGCGGAACAGGTCCCAGGTGCCGCCGACCGCGTCGCGCGCCTCGACCAGCGCGTAGGTCCGGCCCGGGTGGCGACGCCGCAGGTGGCAGGCGGCTCCGATACCGGAGAGACCGGCGCCGACGATGAGCACGTCGACATGCTCTGAGGTCATCTCGTCTCCCGCCCGCGCAGTGCTGATCAAGACCCTATCGCCTGCCGCCTGCGGGTTCCCGGTTCAGGAGGTGAGCAGGGCGGCCGCAGTGTCGAGGAGCGCGAGTTCGGTCGGGGTCTGGGTGGGGTTGGCCCGTCGGATGGCCAGCGCCTCGGCGGCGAGCGGGGCGGCGTGATCCCGCAGCGCGTACCGGTAGGCGCGCTGCATCTCGTCGGCCGCCGCGGCCATCGGCTGGTCCGGGTCGACCGCGACCTGGGCGAGGATCAGCGCCGTCATTGCCACGTCCAGTCCGGGTGGGCCGTGCCGGACGTTGCGCCAGTCCAGCAACACCGGTCCGGCCGGGCTGAGGATCACGTTGTCCGGATGCAGGTCCAGGTGCAGGATCCGCTCGCCGTCCGGGGCGCCGGTCAGCGGTGCCACGGCATGCAGTCGACGGTGCAGTCCGGCGAGGATGGCTGCTCCCGGTTCCACCGCGATCGTGCCCGCCACCAGCGCCTGAAGCATCGTCGGTCCGGCCACCCGCTGCATGACCAGGTCCGCGCCGTCGGCGCGGTGCACCCGGGGCACCGGGAATCCCGCGGCGTTCAGGTGGGACATGAATCGGGCCTCGACGGCGACGTCGGTGCCGTCGCGGTAGCGGCGCAGCACCCGGGCGTCGTCGAGGGCGTACACGTCGGCGTCCCGGCCAGCGGCGAAGGGGGTGGCGGTCATCCCGGCACCAACCCCGGTCAGCGCGTCTCGCCGGGCGCGAGGTAGCGGTAGCCCGCAACGGTCTCGCCGAACCAACCGTTGACGCTGGCCAGGCCACGCTCGTTGATCTGCGCGTCGTGGATCGGGAGGACCTCGGGTGCACCGACCTCGACGGCGAAGTCGATCGCCTCGGCCAGCTTGAGCCAGGACGCCTGCGCCGGCACCAGCAGGGTCCGTACCGGCCGGTCCGGCCGGACCAGCGAGTCACCCGGATGATAGATCTCGTCGCCGACGACGTACCCGAGGTTCGGACAGTCGGGCAGTCCTCCATGGATGGTGGCGTGCCGCCCGCCGATCGCGATGACGTCGAGGCCGGCTGCGGTGAACCGCTCCCCCGGACGGACCCGGGTCACCGGCAGCGGCGCCAGGTCCGGTAGCACCGCGCCCTCCGGCGCGAAGACCGGCACGCCGAGGCCGGCGAGCCGGAGCACGTCGATGTGGTCGGTGTGCTCGTGGCTGACCAGTACGGCGTCCGCGCCGACCAGCGCCCGCGGCTCGCTCCAGGTGCCCGGGTCGATGACGAGCACGACGCCGTCGTGTTCGAGCCGGACGCAGGAGTGCGTGTACTTCGTGATCCGCATCTCGGGATAGTACGCCGAGGAACCCGCCGCCGGGTGCCCGTACCGCCGGCGCCGCCCCGCCAACGCGCCCGCCAGACCGGCCAGGTCAGGTCCGGGTCCGACGCCGCCGTGCCGCGCGTCCGGTCGGCGGGCGCTCCGCCGCCGCCTCGACCACCTGACACAGGTCGGTGAGCGGGTCGACCGCCTGCGCCGCGCAGGCCACCCGTCGCAGCAGGTCACGCAGGGTGCCGGCCTGCTCCGGCGACAAGTCCCGCAACAGGTGCGACTCGACCGCTCCGAGAGCCTCGCGGCGGTGCCGAGCGGCCGTCCGGCCGGTCTCGGTGAGGATGACCAGGCGGCTGCGCCGGTCCGCCGGGTCGGGTCGGCGGACCACCAGCCCGGCCTGTTCCAGGTCGTCGATCAGATACGTCAGCACGGTGCGGTCGATGCCCAGTTCCTCGGCGATGGCGCCCTGGTTGCGGGCCGGTTCCCGGTCCGCCGAGGTGAGCACCTGGTATCCGCGGGGCCCGCCGGGCAGGTCACCGACGGCGTGGTCGGCGGCGCGGAGGTAGGCGCGGAAGACGACACCGAGCATCCAACCGAGGTCGTCGTTGATCGGGTCACTGGCCCGGGCGCCGCTCATCACCCCACGATAGCCTAGGTCACAGATTTTCTTGAGCAATGATGTTCTGTGCGACATAACATTTGTGTGCGGTGCGGATCCGCGACACAGGACCGGAAGGACGGCCGAGATGAGCGACTACGGGCACCCACTGACCTTCGGGTCGTTTCTCACGCCCGGCAACGCCGACCCGACCCGGCCGGTCGGCCTGGCCATGCTCTCCGAGCAGGTCGGGCTCGACCTGGTGACGTTCCAGGACCATCCGTACCAGCCGGCGTTCCTGGACACCTGGACACTGCTCAGCTTCGTCGCGGCACGCACCGAACGGGTACGCCTGTCCGCCAACGTGACAAACCTGCCGTTGCGTCCGCCAGCCGTACTCGCCCGGGGCGTGGCCAGCCTCGACCTGCTCAGCGGCGGCCGGATGGAACTCGGCCTCGGCGCCGGCGCGTTCTGGGACGCCATCGAGGCGATGGGGGGCCGCCGCCTCTCCCCCGGTCAGGGAGTACGCGCCCTGGAGGAGGCAATCGAGATCATCCGCCAGATCTGGGACGTCGACGCCCAGGGCGGCGTCCGGGTCCCCGGCGAGTTCCACCGGGCGGTCGGCGCCAAGCGCGGGCCGGCCCCGGCCCACGACGTCGGCATCTGGCTCGGCGCCTACAAGCCGCGCATGTTGGCGTTGACCGGGCGGCGGGCGGACGGCTGGCTGCCCTCGCTGGCCTACCTACAGCCCGGCGATCTTGCCCGGGGCAACGACATCATCGACGAGGCAGCCGCCGGTGCCGGCCGCTCACCCGCCGCCGTACGCCGGCTGCTCAACGTCAACGGACGGTTCGCGGCCACCGGGCGTGGCGTGCTGGACGGTCCGGCCGAGCAGTGGGCCGAGGAACTCGCCGACCTGGCCCTGACCGAGGGGATCAGCACGTTCATCCTGGCCAGCGATGATCCGGACGACCTGCGGCGGTTCGCCGCCGAGGTGGCACCGGCCACCCGGGAACTGGTCGCCGCCGAACGCGCCGACCCCCCGACCGCCATCCCGGCCGGGCAGGCTCCCACCGTGGCCGAGCCGGCCGGCGCCTCGGCCGGCCCGACCAGCCGCCCGGCCACTGTCGGCGCGGCTCCGTTCGCCGTGGTTCCCACACCCGACGACGGCGTCCGCCGCAGCGACGTGCGGATGTGGGACGAAGCGGCCCGGCCGGCCGGACCGGCCCCGGATCCGCAGCGCACCTACACGGCGCACGAGCAGGCCGGCGCGCAGCACCTGATCGATGTGCACGACGGTCTGCGTGCCGAGTTGACCCAGATCCACGACCTGATCGAGCAGGTCGCGGCCGGTCTGATCGACGTGGGTACGGCCCGTTCGCACATCAACACGATGACCATGCGACAGAACAAGTGGACGTTGGGCACCTACTGCGAGTCGTACTGCCGGGTGGTGACCACCCACCACACCATCGAGGACCGGTCGCTCTTCCCCCATCTTCGGCGGGCCGATCCACGACTCGAGCCGGTCATCGACCGGCTCGAGGAGGAACACCACGCCATCCACGACGTGCTGGAGGGCGTCGACCGGGCGCTGGTCGCCTTCGTGGCCACCCCGGACGGAATGGCCGACCTGCGAGCCGCGGTGGACCTGCTCAGCGACACGCTGCTGTCCCACCTGTCCTACGAGGAACGCGAACTGGTCGAGCCGATCGCCCGCCTCGGCGCACACTAGCGGCGCGGCCCGGTCCACACGCGGGGTCGGGTGGTGACCACTCATCCGGTAGGCCCGCACCTTCGTCACACCTGGTAGAAGCGACGGTAGCGGCGGATGAGCCGCCACTGCACGAGCACCGCGGCGACGGTCAGCAGCATCATCACCAGTGTCGCCGCCGCCGCGTAGCCGTACCGCAGGTACTCGAATCCGGTCTGGTAGACGAAGAGCGACAGATAGGTGGTGGCGTACGGCGGGGGGCCGCCGTCCGTCACCACGAACGCCGGCACGAAGGTGAAGTGCAGGCTGGCCACGGCGTCGCGTACGGCCAGCAGGGCGAGCACCGGAGCCATCAGCGGCAGGGTGATCCGGCGGAAGACGTCCCAGCCGGTGGCGTCCTCGATGGCGGCCATCTCGTACACGTCGCGGGGCAGCGCCCGCCGGGCGGCCAGCAGCACCACGAAGGTCTCCCCCATGGTGAACAGGCTCATCAGGATGATTCCGGCGCGGGCACTGGTCGGGTCGGTCAACCACTGCGGCGGGGTACGACCCAGCGCGGTAAGCCCGTTCTCCCCGCCGACCCGCAGCAGTTGGTTGATCGGCCCGTACAGCGGGTTGAACAGCCACAGCCAGAGCAGCCCGTATGCGATCTCGGGTACGGCGGTGGGCAGCAGCGCGGCGGTGCGGGCGGTGCCGACGCCAGCCGCCCGGCGGTGCAGCAGCAGTGCCAGTCCCAACGCCAGCAGCACCCGCAGCGGTACCGCCACCAGCGCGAAGACCACCGAGTTGAGCAGCGCCACCCGGAAGATCGGGTCGTCCAGCAGGGCGGCGAAGTTGTCCAGCCCGGCCCAGGTCGGCGGGCGCAGCAGGTCGTAGTCGGTGACCGACATGCCGAGCGTGACCAGGGCCGGCACCAGCACCAACCCGACCAGCCCGATCAGGTACGGCGTCAGCATCAACGCCAGCTGCCTTCGCGCCCGGGTGTCCGGGCCGCGCACCGGCCGGGCCGCCCGCCGGTGCGGTGCCGCGCCGCCGGCGCTCACGGCTGGTACCGGCGGCCGGTGGCGGCGTGGAACAGGTGCACGTCCGCCCACCGTACGTCGAGGCGTACCGTCGCGCCCCGCTCGGGCCGGCGGGCCGCCGGCACCCGGGCGACCACCTGGTGCCCGGCGGCGAGTCGCAGGTACGCGAAGGCGTCCTCGCCGATCACCTCGACCCGGTCGACGGTGGCGGGGGTGCCCTCGGCCGCGTCGAGGGTGACCGCCTCGGGTCGGAACCCGATCTCCAACGGCTCCTCCCCCAGCGTCGGCGCGTCGCCGCGCGGTCGCAGCGGGCCGTCCGCCGGCAGCAGGTTCATCGCCGGTGAGCCGACGAACCGGGCCACGAAGCTGCTCGCCGGGGTGCGCCAGATCTCGTCCGGGGTGCCGACCTGCTCGACCCGCCCGTCGCGCAGCACCGCGATCCGGTCGGCGAGCACCAGCGCCTCGGTCTGGTCGTGGGTGACGTGCACCATTGTCGCCCCGATCCGGTCGTGCAGGGCCCGCAGCTCGGTCCGCATCTCCGCGCGCAACGCCAGATCCAGGTTGGACAACGGCTCGTCGAGCAGAAACACGTCCGGTTCGCGGACCAGCGCCCGGGCCAGGGCGACCCGTTGCCGTTCCCCGCCGGAGAGCTGCCCGGGCCGGCGGTCGAGCAGCCCGGCGCAGCCCACCGTCTCGGCCGCCGCCCGGGCCCGCTCCCGTGCCAGCCGGCGCGGCATGTCGCGTACCTCCAGCCCGAAGGCGATGTTCTCGACCACGCTCAGGTGCGGGAACAGGGCGTACGACTGGAAGACCATCGACACGTTGCGCCGGCCGGGTCGCTCCTCGGTGACGTCGCGGTCGGCGATGCGGACCCGACCGGCGGTGACCGGTTCCAACCCGGCGACCACCCGCAGCACCGTCGACTTCCCGGCGCCGGAGGGGCCGAGCACCACCAGCAGCTCGCCCCGGGCGACGCTGAGGTCCACCTCGTGCAGCACGGTGGTGTCGCGGTAGGCGGCGCTGACCCCGTCGAGGACGAGCCCGTCGCTCACCCGCTCTCTCCCCGCGCGAACATCGGCCGGCTCTTGGCGTCCAACTCCCGGATCACGTCGTCGAGCTTGTCGCCGCGGTGCACGGCGTTCTCCAGGATGCCGTAGCTGAGATCCTCGATCTCGGGCCAGGTGGAGACGGTCGGCAGCGCCCGGACGGTGGGGATGGCGTCGAGGAAGACCTGCGAGTTGCGGGGCGGTTGGTTCGGGTCCAGGAACGCCGGTGAGCGGGACACCTCCATGTGCGACGGCACGGTACGTCCGGTCGCGGCGATGATCCGCTGTCCCTCCCCGGACATCGCGTACTCCATGAACCGCCATGCGGCGTCCTTGTTCCGTGACCCCCGGGTCATGCAGTACGCGTCGGAGTGCAGCACGCCCGCCGGCTGCCGGTAGACCGGCAACGGCGCGACGTCCCACTCGAAGCCGGTGACGGTGCGGAAGTTGGTGGTGGCCCGGCGGGAGGTCATCAGCATGGCGAGCCGGCCGTTGAGGAAGCGTGACTCGTCGTCCTCCGCCTCCACCTCGGCGTCGCTGGGCACCACCCCGTACGCCTGCCGCAGGTCGATCAGGTTCCGCAGCGCCTCGCGGGCGGCCGGGCTGTCCAGGGTGAGCCGGGTGGGCCGATCGGGGTCGTCGACGATCTCACCGCCGTTGGACCAGACCAGCGGGGCGAGCCGGATGATCGAGGGCTCCACGCCGAGCCCGTGTACGGCGGGCAGCCGGGCGGCACCCTCCGCCTCGGTGCCCTTGATCACCAGCCCCCGGTCGTCGCGGGTCATCAGGGTGGCGGTGGTGACCAGGTCGTTCCAGGTCCAGCCGGCCGCCGGCTCGGGCACCCCGTACCTGGTGAACAGGGTGCGGTTGTAGTAGACGGCGAGGCTGGAGACGTTCTGCGGCAGGCACAGCTGGGCGTCGTCCCACCGGAACGCCTCCATCGCCACCGGGTAGTAGTCGGCCGGGTCGAGCACCGAGGAGGTGGCGATCCGCTCGTCGAGTGGCTCCACCACCCCCTTGGCGGCGAACTGGCCGTAGAAGCGGTAGTTCATCAGAAACAGGTCCGGGGGTGCGCCACCGGCCACCGAGGTGGCGAGTCGGGCCAGCAGGTCCTTGCGGTCGCTGGCCTCGATCAGCTGGATCCGCTCGCCGGACCCGGCCTGCTGGTACGCCTCGATCAGAGTGCGGTACGCGCCCAGTTCCTCCGGAGCGCCGAACACCAGCAGCTTGACCGGATCGCCGGCTGACGACCCGCCGCCGGAGCCGCAGCCGGTGAGGGCGAGCAGGGCGCTCACCGCGAGGGCGGACAGGGATCTGATTCGCACGATGGTCATCCCTCGGCTCGATCGTCGTGGTGCAGGAAACGCCGCTGCGCCAGCGCGAAGACCACCAGTGCGGGCACCGTGGCGATCACCGCCCCGGCCAGGAATACGGGAAAGTTCGTCGGATCCAGCAGGGACAGCGAGCGCAGCGCCAGCGGCAGGGTGAACAGGTCACGGTCATAGACGTAGACCAGCGGGTCGAGAAAGTTCGACCAGGTCAACACGAAGGTCAGGGCGGTCAGCCCGGCGGTCACCGGGCGCACCAGCGGCAACGCGACCCGCCACCAGGTCCGCAGCGGCGACAGGTCCTCCACCAA
Organism: Micromonospora sp. ATLC16; assembly: GCF_057196645.1. Classification (NCBI taxonomy): domain Bacteria; kingdom Bacillati; phylum Actinomycetota; class Actinomycetes; order Micromonosporales; family Micromonosporaceae; genus Micromonospora; species Micromonospora sp. ATLC16. Next base: position 69,743 of record NZ_JBXUOW010000016.1, on the reverse strand, counting down.
ACAGGCGTCGTACAGGTCGGCCGGCAGGGCTCGGAACGCCAGGTAGTAGACCAGGACGTAGAGCGGCGAGGTACCCAGCAGCGCCGGCGCGATCAACGGTACGAGGGTGTCTGTCAGCCCGAGCAGCCGGAAGATCGCGAAGCGGGGCACCAGCAGGGCGGTCGCCGGCACCATCAGCGCGGCAAGCGAGGCGGCCACCACGACCGCGGTGGTGCGGGGCGCGATTCTGGCCAGCGCGAAGCCGGCCAGTGCGGCGACGAGCACGCTCAACGGCACCGCCACCACGGCGACGAGCAGCGAGTTGAGCGAGGCACGCAGCAGACCCCCGAGGTCGAGGGCGCGTTCGTAGCCGGTGGTGGAGAGCGGGTCGGGCATCAGCTGCGGCGTCGGGGACGGCGGCAGGCCGGGCTCGGTGAGGGAGCCGGAGACCAGCAGCAGCAGGGGCGGAACGAAAACCAACAGGACGAAGGCCGCGCCGAGCGTACGCCACAGCCGGGCGGCCCGTTCGGGCAGCGGTGAGGGGCCGCGACCGCGACCCCTCACCAACGTTGTGCCGATGATCGTGTTCCCTACTTCAACGTCATCTTCCAGGCGCCGAGACCGTGCGAGGCAGCGTAGAGGACCCGCTCGCCGGGCACGATGGTCAGGCCGGCCACCTCGACGTTCGGCATGCCGCGAGCCGCCTTGGTCCAGGACTTCTTGCCCTTGGGCAGCAGCAGCACCCCGAAGTCGGTGGAGGCGTACAGGTCACCGGTGACGTCGTCGCGCACCAGGTCGGTGATCGGCTGGTCCCCGAAGTCGTACGACCTGTCGCTCCAGGTCGCCCCGTCGGCCGTGGCCGTCACCTCGAAGGCGTGGCCGGGGGTGGTCGGCGTGTTGGAGCCGTACCCGCTGTAGGAGATCCACGCCCGGGCCGGGTTCGCCGGGTCGATGTGGATGCTGGTGACGAAGCGGTTCGGCGTGGCGGCGGTGTCCACCCGGGTCCAGGTCACCGCGGCGGCCGGCTCGGCGTCGACGTTGCGGCTGACGAAGACCCGGCCGGTGCTGGTGGCCGCCCAGGCGGTGGAGCTGTCGGAGTCGACCCGCTGGATCACCGAGACCGCGCCGCCGGCCCGGTCGCCCCAGCCGGTGCCGGTCAGGTCGGTGGTGCCCAGCGGCTCCCAGTCACCGCAGTCCTCCTCGTAGGTGCCGGTCCAGGAGTTGCAGATCCGGTCGGCTTCGGCAAGGCTTCGGTCGCCCAGGCCGAAGGTCTTGGTGCGGTACGCCGTCAGGCCGGTGCCGGCGAACATGGTGCCGCTGACCTTCGGGTCGCTGATCACCGGGGCGTAGAACAGGCTGCCCGGCTGGCCGTAGATCGGGTCGGCGGTCCAGATCCAGCTGGCGATGTCACCGTTGGCGAAGCTCACCTCGGGAGAGACGTCGTAGTAGTTGTGGAACCGGAAATCGGGGCGGGCGACGTCCCAGCCGGAGGCCCCGCCGTCACCGATCATCGTGTTGACCCAGCGCTGCCGCTGGCCCTTGTTCTCCCAGGTGCCGTTGTCCTGGGTACCGCCCTGCAACAGGTCCACGTCGTGCGGGCTGGCCGAGAGGCTGGTGAACTGCAGGGTGTTCATGCCCTTGTTGACGCCGTCCAGCTTCGACGGGATCTTCGACAGCATCTGCCGGCAGCGGTCCCGCTGGGCCTGGGTGGTGAGGTTCCGGTCCGGGTTGTCACACCACGACGAGCGGTCCACGAACTCGCCGCTGGAGCGCATCACGCCGCCGTCGTTGGCCTCGAAGAACTGGTACGGGTTACGCGGGTTGGTGACCAGGTCGTGCTGGTCGGGGTGCAGGCCGTTGGGGTGCAGCTCGTCGGTGCCGTCGTAGGTCATGTCGGTGCCGCTGACTCCGGCATCGGTGGAGAGCACCACGGCCCGCTTGTTGGCCACCGTCTCGCCGTACGCGTAGGAGCCGCCGGTGTAGACGATGTCCGGGTGCCCCGCCGGGGTGTGCACGAACACGTCGTACCAGCACTGGCCGGCGCACTGGTTGTAGGTGGCGAAGCCCGGATCGGCCGGGTTGGAACTGGTCAGGTCGGTGAACGTCGGCGAGCCGGCGGCCACGTCGTCGCTGCGGAACAGTCGCGAGTACGGGGTGCCGGTGTTGCCCTCGTAGACGTACATCCGGGTCTTGCCGCCGGGCAGGGCGGTCACGTCGATCGCCGGGCGGGTCTGGAACATCGCCGGGTTGAGCGACGGCTTGATCTGCGTCCAGGTCGCCCCGGCGTCGGACGAACGCCACACGCCCCGGGCGTACGAACTGGCGTAGACGATGTTGGCGTCGCGCGGGTCGAGCTTGACCTGGCGTACGCCGCGCGGCGAGCAGGTGGCGGTGTTGTTGTACTCGGCGGCGCTGCCGGTGCAGGCGGTGGCGTCGGCCGAGCCGTTGTGGATGAACTTCCAGCTCTTGCCGCCGTTGGTGGACTTGTACAGGCCCCACTTCTCGGCGTCCGGCACCGGCCGGGTGACCCCGGTGCAGCAGGAGCTGGACATGCCGCGCAGCGCCGTGGTGGTGGCCACGTAGAGGGTCTTGGGGTCGCCGGGCTCGATGGTGATCTCACCGATGCCCTTGCCACCGAGGACGTCCTTGCCGAGCGGGCCGGACCAGGTCAGGCCACCATTGGTGGATCGGTACAGGCCGACGCCGGCGACACAGCCGGAGCCGCAGGTGTTGGCCTCGCCGGTGCCGACGTAGATGGTCAGGCCGGTGCGGTCGTTGCGGTCGATCGTCACCGCGCCGGCGGCGTTGATGCCCAGCGGGCCGCCCAGGTAGAACCACTTCGGTTCGGCGGCGAGGATGTTCAGGGTGCCCCAGACGCCGCCACCGGCCGGGGTGACGTACGCCCGGCAGAGCAGCTTGGAGCAGTCCGGGCTGATGTCGATCGAGGTGACCCGACCGCCGGCGACGTACTCGTTGGGCACGTAGTTGAAGGCGTTGCGGTACTCGGTGAACGGGTAGAGCGCCTCGCTCGGGCCGACGTTGGTCCACTTCCGGCTGCCCCGGAACCGCTTGTCGGCCGCCTTGAAGGCCGCCTTCGACCGGTCCAACTGGGCGATGCTGATCGCGTTCGCGGGGTAGGCGCGCTCCAGGAACGCCTGCTGGGCGGCACCGCCCGGCCCGTCCGGAGACATGCCGCTGTCGCCCGGGACGGCTCGGCGCAGCCGCTCCAGGTGGGCGCCGAGCGCGTCGGGCATATCCCCGCCGACCGCGACGGGTGTCGGCACCTCGGCGCCGGCGTAGTGGATGCCGACCAGACCTGTCGACGCCACCAGGGCACCGACCGCCAGGCCAACGAGCAAATGGCGACGTCTACGCTTCACGAGGGTTCCTCCGGCATGACGGCGTCACCGCAGCGCGGCATCCGGATTGGCGACCGTCGCTGGCAGCGTCCACGCAGGAATATGTCAGAGAGATCCACCGCAGGCAATAGCGCTGTTAGACGTTATCCAACTGCCGCCAGGAGGGACGATCGGATGTCCGAGGAGGGTGGGCAGGCCGGCGACGAGCTACGGGCCGACTGCGCCCGCTGCTTCGGCCTGTGCTGCGTCGCCCCCGCCTTCGCCGTGTCGACCGACTTCGCTCTCGACAAGCCCGCCGGCCAGCCGTGCCGCAACCTGGGGACGGACTTCGGCTGCACCATCCACGCCGAGCTACGCGAACGGGGTTTCCCCGGCTGCGCCGTCTTCGACTGCTTCGGCGCGGGTCAGCGGGTCGCCCAGGTGACCTACGGCGGGCGGGACTGGCGCGACGAGCCGCGACGAGCCCGGCAGATGTTCGACGTCTTCGCGGTGATGCGCCCGCTGCACGAGCTGCTGTGGTACCTGACCGAGGCGCTACGGCTGAGTCCACCAGCCGAGCTGCGCGGCCGGCTGGCCGCCGCGCTCGACGAGACCGAGCGGCTGGCCGGCGGCAGCCCGCAGATGCTGCTCGCCCTCGACGTCGACGCGCACCGGGCGACGGTCAACGGGCTTCTGTCGCAGACCGCCGAACTGGCGCGCGGCCGTGGTGGCGCCGGCACCGACCTGCGGGGCGCGGTGCTGATCGGCCGCGACCTGCGGCGCACCACCCTGCGCGGGGCGAACCTGCGGGGCACGGTGCTGGTCGGCGCCGACCTGCGCGGGGTGGACCTGAACCGGGCCGACGTGACCGGCGCGGACCTGCGCGGGGCGGACGTGCGCGGGAGCGACCTGTCCGGTGCGCTATTCCTGCACCGGTCGCAGGTCGATGCCGCCCGGGGCGACCTGCGGACCCGGTTGCCGGCGCGGATCAGCCGCCCGGCCCACTGGTCGCACCTGCCGCTCGCCCCGGCGAGGGCAGCGCGGCGGCGCTGACCCGGTGCCGGGTCGCTTCCCCGGCCTGCTCGACCCCGCCAACGGCGACCACCGCGTGTCCGGTCACGCCCGGCACCTGTTGGGGGGGGTGATCCGCTGCCCGGCCGGTCAGCGACCACCGGACGCGGCAGCGGTCCTGGCCTCGTTCATGCCCTGGTTGGCCAGCGCGTCGGCCCGCTCGTTCTCCGGGTGCCCGTTGTGGCCCTTCACCCACAGCCAGGTGATCTGGTGGCGGGCGCAGGCCGCCTCCAGCCGCTGCCACAGGTCGGCGTTCTTCACCGGCTGCTTGGCGGCGGTCAGCCAACCGTTGCGCTTCCAGGACGCCAGCCAGCTGGTGATGCCGTTGCGCACGTACGTGCTGTCGGTGTTCAGCTCGACGGTGACCGGACGGGTCAGGCTCTCCAGCGCCTCGATGGCGGCGGTCAGCTCCATCCGGTTGTTGGTCGTCGGGTTCGCCTCCCCGCCGCACAGCTCACGCTCGTGGGCGCCGTAGCGCAGCACCACGCCCCAGCCGCCCGGGCCGGGGTTGCCACTGCACGCCCCGTCGGTCCAGATCCGCACCACCCGGCCGGCCGTCTCGTCCACCATGGCGGCAGACCCTACCGTCCGCGGGCCCCCGGGTCGCTCGACGGGCCGCTAGGGCCTGTGTCGAAGTCGGTGCCAGGGCTTGAGGTGTTGGGTGAGGGTCTTGGCGTGTCGGTGTTCGAGATGTAGCGAGGTCTCCGGTCGCCGCCGCCAACTGACCACGCCCTGGCTCAGTGACCTGGGGCGTCGACGTTCGGCGGCGCGGTGTCGACCACGGGCGGCGGCACCGTCCACGCCGGGCGGCGCGACGGCGCGAGCCGGTCGCGTAGCCGGCCGGCGGCATCGGCGACGGTGGCGGTGACCATCGGTCGGAGTCGGGTGGAGCGCATCACCGCCAGGTCCTCGGCCACGGTGGTGTCACCGTCGAGGAAACGCAGCACCCGGCTGGCCGGGTTGCGGTCGAAGAGACGGCCGAAAAACTCCGGTCCGTCGACCAGGCCAGCGTCCAGCGCCCGCAACGCGACCGCGTCCATCCAACGGTGCCGGTCGGGGTACGCGGGCGCCGGCACGGGCGGCCGGCCGGCGGCGACCGCCCGGGCCACCTGTTCGGCCTGACGGTGCATCGCCGAGAAGGTGAAGCCGGTCGAGGGCCGGGTGGCACCGCCGCCGGTACCGAGCCGCACCACCCGGGGCGTGGGCCGGGCCACGAACGGGCCGTCGGTCATCGGGATGACGCCGTTCTCGACCTCGGTCACGGTGAGCCGGGCCGGGTCGAGACCGAGCAGGTCGCGGTATCCGGCCAGGGCCGCGTCGTACGCCGCTCCGGTCAGCAGGTCGGGTGAGAACTCGGTGTACTCGACCAGCGCGTACCGGCTGTCGACGGGCAGCACGTAGCCGAAGGAGACACCCCGGGCCGGCTGCGGGGTGCGGAAGTCCATCAGGACCGCCCGGGCCGGGTCGAAGACCGGACGGTCGGCCGTCAACCACCAACCTCGGAAGTGCTGCAACCAGTTGGTACGCCCGGGTCGCCGAGGTGGCCTCGGTCGAGAGTCCAGCAGCCAGCGGGCCCGCAGCAGCGGTCGACCGTCGACGGCACGTACCAGCACCCGGTCACCGTCGTCGTCGACGCGCCCCGCGGCGGCGACGATGCGGGTCACGCCCAGGCGCCGCTCCGCCTCGGCGGCCCGCTGGTAGATCGGGCCGGAGCGCAGCATCGCGTACCGCAGGGGCGTCAGGTCCAGTGCGCGCTGCGCGTCCGGCGTGACCACCTCGACCCGTGACCAGCTGGCGCTGAGCAACTCGTCCAGGTCGTTGCCGGGCTGGCCCCAGAACGCCCAGGTGCGGTCCTGCCCACGCCGGTGCACCGGATCGACGACGGCGATCCGCACGTCGCGTACCCGGTGCCGGGCCAACGCGGCCAGCACCAGCGACGCCGCGCCACCCCCACCGACCAGGGCGAGATCGACGTCGGCGGGCGAGGAGTCCATCCGATCACGCTGCCACATCGTCAGGCTCGTCGAAGGAGCAGGGGCCGCTCCCGACCCGCCGGACGACGAAAGTCCGCTGGCCGGCACCCGGGTGTCGGGTGCCGGCCAGCGGTTTCTGCTCCCCCTGTGGAGGAATGTCGTCGGTTGTCGGGTGGTGGTCAGCTGGTCCAGTGCTCGGTGACGAGGTCGGCGGCCTGCTGTTCCCACTGGGCGTAGTGGTCGGGGTAGGCCGACACCTGCACCGTCTGCGCGGCTTCGGTCAGGGGCATGTCCTGCCAGCCGTCGACCTGCTTGAGGCTCTTGAGGAAGGCCAGGGTGGCGTACTCGGGGTCGGTGATCTGCTCCACCGTGCCCCACCCGCTCGTCGGGCGCTGCTGGAACAGGCCCTGCGAGTCGTGGTCGTTGCGGTCACCGAGGTGGCCCAGGTTCTCCAGCTTCGACTCCTGCAGGGCGGTGGCGATCGACACCACCGCGGCGCGTTCGTCCATGCCGGCCTTCTTCGTCGCCGCAATGATCGCCTTCACGTTGCCGACCTGCTCGTCGTTCAGGTCGACGTGCGACTGGTTGGCGGGGGTGCCGTGCGGCAGCAGCTTGCTGGTGTCCGGCTTGTCAGCCTGCACCACCGCCACCGGGCTGCTCTTCACCGGCGTGGTGTCGGCGTGCGCGGCCACCGGACCGGCGAACAGGCCACCGGTGAACGCCACACCCGCGATACCCAGCACACTCTTCCGCAGCATCGTGTTCATGACAAAGCTCCATCCGGGGGTCGACGCACGCCCAACACCGAAAAGGGGGACCGGCCAGGCGCACGCAAGCACCAAAGGGCGCTCAAACAAGGGGGTAAGTCCTCCGGTGTGCGGGGCCCGAAGGGCCGCTTCGCATCGCCGGGACCATGTCCAACGACCGCCGGCCCACCATCATTCCCGGGGGCCCGCACCCGCCGTGACGGGCGGTCTTCCTTGGTCGTTCACCCGTCTACAACGCCCCCACCCCGCCACCCATTCCGCCGTCAGCCCGCCCCCGGCACCGTCAGAAACCGACACCACACCCACACGTCACCACGGTCACCACACAGCCAACCCCCCAGAACCAGACACCCGACACATCCGGGCGGTGCCCGCCCACCACGAGGATGTGGCCCGCAGCCGGACAAGGCAGACCCGCCCCTTCCACGACGCCTCCGGCGTCCGGGGGAACACGGGACGGCAACGAGGATTTCTCATTTTCACCGGATCGAGTCTCAAGGCCACCTAGTGTTGGGCACACCGGTGCTAGTCACGGAGTTGGCCACCCGAACGACGTCCCACGCAGTCAGCGGACGAAAAGTGAGGGAAGACGCGAATGAAGGCAACAAAATTTCTCGTACCGGCGGCAGGCGGGGTCGCTCTCGGCGCACTGCTGCTGCCCGGCACCGCGCTGGCCGACACGATTGTGTCGCCGTCCACCACGCCGGTCGGTGGAACCGTCGTACTGACCGCGACGGGCTGCAACCCGAAGTCAGGTGACGCGATCTTCCGCGTCACCGGGCCGGACCGCGACCAGAACGTACGCTCCACCACGGCAGCTGCCGGTGGCGGGTTGAGCGCGGAGCTGTTCACCGCCGGCTTCACCCTCGGCACCTACACGGTGGCCGCCACCTGCGGCGACGGTGCGGGCGACGGCAGCGCGACCTTCACGGTCACCCCGATCGGCGGTGCCGAGGCAGGGGGCCGTGACGGCGACGACGGCGTCGGGACGATGGCCACCGGCGCCACCCTGCTGGCCACCGCGTTCGGCGGTGGCGTCATCCTGGCCCGGCGACGGCGGCACGCCGTCAGCGCCGCGACACACTGACCCACGACTCACCCATCCCATCCAGCGACGGGTGCCCGTACCGTGCTCGACGGTACGGGCACCCGAGGTGGCACGGCAGACGCGGTTACCGCGCCCCTCGCGGGCACCGGCGAACGGAGGTTCCCGTGCGGGCGTACCAGTTGGGCCGTCTCCTGGTCGCGGCGCTCGCGGTGGGCGGCATCGCGCTGGTCGGCGCGGGTGCGACGCGCCTGCCGGTGCGACCACCGCAACCGGACGGTACCGCCGCTCCGCACCAGACGGTGCCGGTACCGCACCTGCCGCCACTGCCCCGGGCCGTCCCCGTCGAGGTACGCATCCCCGCCATCGACGTTCGCGCGCCGTTGCTGTCCGTCGCCGCCGATGCCGCCGGGGCGCTGGAGGTGCCGCCGCTGGACCGCCCAGCTGTGGCGGGCTGGTACCGGCTCGGGGTCAGTCCGGGAGAGACCGGCAACGCGGTGCTGGTGGGTCACGTGGACGCCCCCGACGGGCCGGCCGTCTTCTTCCACCTGGGACGGCTGCGTCCCGGGGACACCATCGAGATCGTCCGGAACGACGCCCGGCTGGTGCGCTTCGCCGTGCACGACATCCAGGCGTATCCGAAGGACCGGTTCCCCACCGACCTGGTCTACGGCCCGGGCGACGCGGCCGGCCTCCGACTGATCACCTGCGGCGGTCGGTTCGACCGGGACACCGGCGAGTACGTCGACAATGTCATCGTGTTCGCCACCAGGGCAGCGTGAATCCGCGTCTGACCCTCGGGACGCCGGGAAGACCCGTCGCCCACGGCAGATTCGCGAGGAGCGACGATGGCGCAGGCAGCACGGGCCAGCAAGCGGACCGGCGCGGACAAGGGCGGCCCACCGCCGCGGAAGGTGGCGGCGAAGAAAGCGGCCACGGCGGCGAGGTCATCCGGCGCGACCGCACCGGCCGGCAAGGCCACGGGTACGAAGCGGGCACCGACCAGGAAGACCTCGGCCTCCCAGGCCGCCGCGTCCCGGTCCCGCTCCGCCAGCCCGGCACCGGCGAAGCGGGCCACCACGATGGAGTCGTTCGGCAATCGTCGGGGTGCCCGAACCGGATCGCGTTGACCGGCACGCCAGCGAGAACCTCGGGCGCTCAGGGCCCGAGCGACGCGAAGTCCCGGCCGCCGGCATCGTAGCCGTGGCGCAAGCTTCCTGACTGTCGGCGCGGCCGGTCGGCCTTCGCGGCGACGCGCCCCCGGTGGCGGTGGCCGACGCCGCGACCGGAAGGATGGCGACGTGGCCACGCGAGACAGACGACCGGCCGGCGGCGAGGTGACCGGGACGTGCCCGTGCGGGCAGGGCCTGCCGTACCCGGACTGCTGCGGACGGCTGCACCGGGGCGAGGTCGACGCGCCCACCGCCGAGGCGCTGATGCGGTCCCGGTACGCGGCCTTCGCCGTTGGCGACCCGGACTACCTGCTGCGCAGCTGGCACTCCCGTACCCGGCCGCCACGGCTGCACCTCGACCCCGCCCAGCGCTGGACCCGGCTGGAGGTGCTCGACACCGCCGGCGGCGGCCTGTTCGACAGCACCGGCACCGTGCAGTTCCGCGCCCACTACCGGGAGGGACGCGAGCCGGGCACGGTGACCGAACGCAGCCGCTTCGTCCGCGAGGACGGCCGCTGGGTCTACCTGGACGACGACCTCGGCTGAAGCTGGTCACCGCGCGGGGGCACCCCGACCGGCGCGAGCGGGCTCCGATCGCCGGTCGGCCGGGTAGCCAGTGCCGCCGCGATCAACAGGTACGGCACGGCGGCGACCGCGAACGCCACCGGGTTACCGGCCACGGTGGCGACCAGACCGTACCCGGCGTACACCACGATGATCGTCAGGTCGGTGCCCATGCCGGCGAGCGAGGTGACGGTGGCCCGGCCCGGCCCGGTGATGCGGGCCTGTAGCCGCGCGTCGGCCAGCACCGAGGCCAGTTGCAGACCGCAGAACGCCACTGCCACCAGCCCGAACCCGGCCGGACGACCCGACAACGCGCCCCCGGCCAGGGCCAGCGCCGAGCCGGCCAGCAGCAGCGCGTAGCCACGGCTGCCGAACCGCTGACCGACCGGGGCGAGCAGACCGCCGACGATCTGCCCGACCGTGACGACCAGGAGCAGCAGCGGCACGGTGGTCAACGCGACTCCGGTGTCGCGGGCCAGCAGCGGCGTGTACTCGTCCAGCGCGCCCCAGACGGCACCGACTCCGGCGACGAGCAGCACCGCCCGGCGCACCGCCCGGTGACCACGGGCCTCGGCGACTCCCGCGCGCAGCCCCTGCCACCAGCCGAGCTCGTCCTCGTCCGGATCGGGTCTCGCCGTCGCGGTGTTTCCGCAGCCGACCACGGTTGGCGCCGCCCTACCCACGGCAGGCACGGTGTGATCGGCGTCGAGGCAGCCCGGCAGGCAGGTGCCGTCGCCGGACCGGTCGAGGTCCGGGCCGGCGGCGCGGCGGTCGTCGGGGAAGCGGATCGCGACGGCCGCGGCGAGCAGGCAGGTTGCGATGCTGGCCGCGCCGACCGCCGGGTAGCCGCCGAACCCGAGCACCGGGCCGGCCAGGGCGATCGACCCCAGCACCCCGACGGTGCCGGCGGTGCGCGCCCGGCCGATGACGCGGGCGTACCGGTCGGCGGCACCGAGTCGGTCGAGTTCGTCGAAGACCAGGGCCTCCGTCGCGCCGGAGGCGAGCGCGCCGCCCGCCCCCCACAGGACGAACCCGGCGGCGAACGCCGGGTAGGACGGAGCGACGGTCCACAGGCCGAAGCCGGCGGCGGTGCACAGCGGCGCGAGGCAGAGCATTCGCCGCCGCGAGGTCGCGTCGGCCCAGGCACCGGACGGCACCTCCAGCGCGATGCCGGCCAGCGACCAGATGACGAACAGCGAGGAGATCTGCCCGACCGACAGGCCGGTGTCGGCGAAAAGCAGCGCGTACACCGGGTAGAGCAGCACCAGGTCGGTGAGGAACGCGTACGCGTAGAGCGTGCCGGCCAGGCGGCGGGCACGCGGCGAGGTCGAGGTCATCGAGGCCCTTCGGGTGGGACGGTAACGGACGCCGGCCTCACGGCGTCCGGGCGGCCCACGGCCCCGGATGACGGATCAATGTCGCCAGGTCATGGCGCTGATGCTAACGCCCCACTCGGCGCCCGCGCACAGGTGTTGCGGGCGCCGCGCCGGGGGGGGCCGGGACCGGTGCCGGTCCCGCCCCACTCGGCGGTCAACGCTGCTCGTCGGTCAACGCTGCTCGTCGGTCTGCGGCAGCACGATGGTCGAGTCGCTGTCGGCGGAGTCGCGCGGTGCCGGCACCTGCGGCGGGTTCGGGCCAACCACCTGGGTGGCGTCCGGGTCGTTCTCCGGCGGCGTCGAGGAATCCGGCGCTGGCCGCGTCGGGGCGGCGCTCTGGCGTGGCAGCGGCGTGGTCGCGTCGGGATCGTCGGCGGGGCCGGCGACGACCTGGGTCGCCTCCGAGTCGTCGCCGGAGGGCGAGCCGGCGGCCGACGGCGCGGCGGGGTCAGCCACCTCACCGGTCACCGGGTGGGAGGTGTGGGGGGCGGCGTCCGGGGCGCCGGTGGTCGGTGCGGGGTCGCCGAGATTTTCGGCCGTGTCGCGGCGGCTGGCGGAGTAAGCCCGGGCGTGCTCGGTGATGGTCCGTGACTCCCGCTCGGCCCGGTCGAGCCAGGACTCCCACCGGCTCTGCATCGGACGAATCAGACCTCCGCCGACCCCGACCACGAGAATACCGCCGATGGTGGCCAGTACCGCGATCAGCACGGGCGTGGTCACCGCGGTGGCGACACCGATCTGGTTGAGCGCGGCGATGATGCCGAGGCCGAGAATGAACGCCGAGGCGACGGTGGCCAACAGCCGACCGTAGGACAACCCGCCGAGCGCGCTGGAGATGATGTCCTTCACCGCGCTGGCGATGGCGGCGGCGACGACCACGATGACGATCGCCACGAAGGCACGGGGCAGCCAGGCGATGACCCCACCGATCAGGTCGGAGATCGGGTTCGGCCCCCAGACCCCGAAGGCCAGGTAGAGGGTGAGCAGCAGGATCCCGTAGTACGCCAGCCGGGCGACGATGTCACTGGCGTCGTAGCGGGATCGGGCCAGGGCCCGACGGATGCCGCCGCGCTCGACCGCGCGGTCGAAGCCGACCCGTTCGAGCAGCCGGTTCACCAGCTTCAGCGCGGCCTTGGCCAGCAGCCAGCCGACAACCAGGATGGCCACGAAGGCGAGCGCCTTGGGCAGGAAGAGAAGTATCGAGCGGAGGGTGTCCCCCACCGCGTCACCGAAGTCGTCTCGCATTGAATGGTCCTCCACAGGGGCAGGCAATTCGTCGGGCCCGACCTACCCGCCTGCCCCTGCGGAGAAACCAGTGACGCAGACGACCTACGGGCGCAGTTGGGCCAGCGAGGCGACCGCGACCCCGTGCGCGTACTGCTTCGAGGCCGCGGCGATCAGCGGGCTGGTATCCACAGCTGGATGACAGCGGTGCCGGCATCGCCCGCGCTCGGGCCGACCGCACGCAGTGAGCCCGGCCCGCGCCGGCCCGCCGCAGCGCCACGGCCACCTCGACGAGCCGCTCCGGCCCAGGACGGCAGCCCTGGGCCGGAGCGATGGAGCTGGTCGATCAGACGAAGTTGACGTCACTGCACCACATGTACGCCTGGTCGAGGTGTGATGCCTGCCAGATGACGAAGACGATGTGGCGGCCGGTGTAGCCGGAGGTCGAGACGTTGAACGAGATGTTCTGCGCGGGCGCGTACCTGCCGGTCTGCGTGATGAAGTCGAGGTTGCCCCAGCCGAGCCGCTGGGTGGTGGGGTCGAACCCCTGCTTGCTGACGTAGACGCGGAAGAAGTCGGCGCCGTGGCTGGCCTGGTCGTAGAGCTGGACCGTGAAGTTGCGGCTCACGTTGGTCGTGCGCCACGCGCCGGGCTGGTTCAGGCTGTTGTTCCTGGAAAGCCCGTTGCTGCACAGCTGCCCGTCGGGGGTGCGGCCCTGGAAGTTACCGCCCAGACCGTCCCGCAGTGCGCTCATCCAGTTTGCCCCGGGTGCCGTCAACCGCCTTCTCGTCGCGCAGGGCGACCGGACATGGCCACCGTGCTCGACGCGCTCAGCCGGGCTCGGTGACCCCTACCGGGGCCGAGAAGGCCGTCGGACCCGGTGCTGAGCTGCGCGGTCAGGACGTTTGACCGGGGGCGACGGCGGAAAGTGTGGCGGGATGAGATGGGCCCGCCACGCCGTACCCGCCGCCGTCACCGCCCTCGCCGCGCTTGCCGCCCGGGACCTGCTGCAACGCGAGCACGCGCTGAGGCGCAACTTCCCGTTGCTGGGTCGGGCCCGCTACCTGCTCGAATCGCTCGGACCCGAACTACGGCAGTACATCGTGGCCGGCAACAACGAGGAACGTCCGTTCACCCGGGACCAGCGCCGCTGGGTGTACGCATCCGCGAAGCGGCAGAACAACTATTTCGGGTTCGGCACCGACAACGACATGGAGTACACCCCGGGGTATCCGGTCATCAAGCACCGCACCTTCGGTCGAGCGGTACCGCCATCGACGCCGGCCACCGGGCACGAGGTGCGGCTGCCGTCGGCGAAGGTGCTCGGAGGCGCGCGGCGACGCACCCACGCCTTCCGCCCCGAATCAGTGGTGACCATCTCCGGGATGAGCTTCGGCTCCCTGTCCGGCCCCGCCGTCGAGGCGTTGAACCGGGGCGCGGCCCTCGCCGGCTGCCTGCACAACACCGGCGAGGGCGGGTTGTCCCCGTACCACCGCCACGGCGGCGAGCTGATCCTGCAACTGGGTACCGCGTACTTCGGCTGCCGGGATGACCGGGGCCGATTCGACCTGGCCCGACTCAAGGACGCGGTCGCCGACGCACCGGTGCGCGCCCTGGAGATCAAGCTCAGCCAGGGCGCCAAGCCCAGCCTGGGCGGTCTGCTTCCGGCGGCGAAGGTGTCGGCGGAGATCGCCGCGACCCGGGGCATCCCGATCGGACGGGACTGCGTCAGCCCGTCGCGGCACGCGGAGTTCTCCGACTGCGACAGTCTGCTCGACTGGGTGGAACTCCTGGCGGCCGAGACCGGCCTGCCGGTCGGCATCAAGTCGGCCGTGGGTGACCTCGATTTCTGGACCGAGCTGACCGACCTGATGCGCGACACCGGCCGAGGCATCGACTTCGTCACCATCGACGGCGGCGAGGGCGGCACCGGCGCCGCCCCGCTGATCTTCACCGATTCCGTGTCGCTGCCGTTCCAGCAGGGCTTCGCCCGGATCTACCCCATTTTCGCCGAACGTGACCTGCACGAGCAGGTCGTCTTCATCGGCTCCGGCAAGCTCGGTCTGCCCGACAACGCGGTGGTCGCATTCGCGCTCGGCTGCGACATGGTGGCCGTGGGCCGGGAGGCGATGCTGGCGATCGGCTGCATCCAGGCGCAGAAGTGCCACACCGACACCTGCCCCACCGGCGTGGCGACGCAGAACGCCTGGCTGACCCGAGGGCTGGACCCGGCATCGAAGTCGGTCCGGGCGGCGCACTACATCAAGACGCTGCGGCGGGACCTGATGAAGGTCGCCGAGGCGTGCGGGGTGGAGCATCCAGGACTGATCGACACGGACACCGTGGAGATACTCGGCGGGCGGACCAGCGCCACTGCGCTGCGCGAGGTGTACGGGTACCGACCGGGCTGGGGCCTGCCGTCGGCGGCCGATCGCAAGGCAGTGGTGGAGCTGATGTCCGTCGAGGGGCCCCAGGGCGGCAGCGCTCCCCCCTCGCCGACCGCCCAGCGTTGACGCCCGGCGGCCACACCGGCCGTGGGCAGTGGTGCCGTGAGCCGGGTGCGCGCGGGTCGGCCGAGACCGCCCCCCCCGCGTTCGGGCCGCCGGACGTCGGGACCCGACAGACGTTGCCGGCCCCCGGTAGCCCAGCCGGGCGGGTTGATGTGCCCTCGGCCACACTGCGGGCCTGGCATTCGTCTCCGTCACCCGAGCCTCCGTCGCCGACCTGGTCTTCGGACGGCTGCGCGATGCCGTCGTCAGCGGCACCTACCGCACCGACGACACCTGCCCGGTGAACGGGAACTGGCCGCGGCCGGACACGGCGTGCTGGTGATGGCGACCTACATCGCCGCGCTGTTCCTGATCAGCACCGGCTGGGTGGCCCGCCCTAGTGACCCTGGTAGAGGGCGGCGACCTCGTCGCCGAAGTGATCCTGCACCGCCTCCCGCTTGATCTTGAGAGTGGGGGTGAGTTCCCCGTCCACCTCGGTGAGATCCCGGTGCAGGATCCGGAAGGTCTTGACCTGCTCGGCCCGGGAGACACTACGGTTGGCCCGGTCGATCGCCACCTGGACCTCGCCGCGTAGCTCCGGATCGTCCCGCAGCGCGGACACCGACGCTCCCGGGTGCCCGTGCTGCTCCCGCCAGCGCCTCCACGCCCGCGGGTCCACCGTCACCAGGGCGGCGACGTAGGGGCGGCCGTCGGCGACCAGCATCACCTGACTGATCAGCGGATGCGACCGGATCCGCTCCTCGATCGGCGCGGGCGCGAGGTTCTTGCCGGCGGCCGTGACCATGATGTCCTTCGTCCGTCCGGTGATCCGCAGGAAACCGTCGTCGTCGATCGTGCCCAGGTCGCCGGTGCGCAGCCAGCCGTCGTCGGTCAATGCCGCCCGGGTGGCCTCCGGGTCGTTCCAGTAGCCGCCGAACACCACCTCGCCCCGGGCGTGGACCTCGCCGTCGTCGGCGATGCGGATCCGTACCCCCGGCAGCGGTCGTCCGACCGTGCCGATCCGCATCGCCGTCGGCAGGTTCGCGGTCAGCGCCGGGGAGGTCTCGGTCAACCCGTACCCCTCCAGCACCGTGATGCCCGCGCCCCGGAGGAAGTGACCCAGCCGCGCCCCCAGCGGCGCGCCGCCCACGATGGCCATCCGGCACCGCCCGCCGAGTGCGGCGCGCAACCGGCGGTACGCGGCGAGGTCGAACACCAGGTGCGCCAGGCGGAGCAGCCTTCCAGGCCCGCCCGGGGTGTCCAGCGCGCGGCTGTACCGCACGGCCACCCGCTCGGCGAGGCCGAAGAGCCAGCCCCGGTGCGCGTCCTCGGCGGTGTGCCGGGCCTGGTCGCGCATCTTCTCGAACATCCGGGGCACGGCCAGGATGAAGGTGGGCCGGAACCGGCGTAGCTGGTCAAGCACCCCGGAGACGTCGGCACTGTGCACCATGGTGGCGCGGTTGTGCACCATGCCGATCTGGATCAGCCGGGCGAAGGCGTGCGCCAACGGCAGGAACAGCACCGTCGTCGCACCCGGATGCAGCAGTTCGGGCAGCACGGCCGTGGCGTTGCCGATGTCGGCGGAGAGATTGCGGTGAGCCAGCACACAGCCCTTCGGCGGGCCGGTGGTCCCGCTGGTGTACACGATGGTGGCGAGGTCGTCGCCGGTGACGGCGGCTCGGCGGGCATCCACCTCGGCGGCGTCGACGGCGCGGCCCCGCGCCACCAGCTCGATCAGTTCACCGGCGTCGATGCGCCAGGTCTGCCGCAACTCGGGCAGTTCCGGTCGTAGATCGGCCACGGCGAAGGCGTGGTCGGCGGTCTCCAGCACGCAGCCGACCGCACCGGAGTCGCCGAGCATCCAGCGGATCTGTTCGGCGCTGGAGGTGTCGTAGATCGGCACGGTCACCGCGCCGATCGACCAGAGCGCGTAGTCGACGAGCGTCCACTCGTACCGGGTGCGGCTGAGCAACCCGACCCGGTCGCCGTGGGCGATCCCGGCGGCGAGGAAACCGCGGGCCACCGCCGCCACGTCGTCCCGGAACTGCCGACAGGTCACCGGCAGAGCGCCGCCGCGCCCCGACCGCCGCACCGGCCACGACCTCGGGTCCGGGGCGGGCCGGACGAACTGCACCGCGTCCGGATCCTCGGCCGCGTTGCGCCACACCTGCTCCGCCAGAGTGGTGTCCTCGCCGCTGACGATCGGCTCGACCGCTGTCTCCCGCACGCCTGTCCACCTGCCGTCGCGTCACCCGGCCAAGGCCATCGGAACAGATGGTGGACCGCGCTCCCAGGGCGTGCACCGAAAACCCGAGAACGCGACCCCCAGGCCCGCCGACGTGCTAGCTCCGCCGGTCACCAGTCGTGGACGGTGCCGTCCTGGAGCCGGTTGAACGGCAGGTACGCCGGTTGGTACGGAAACCGGTCGGCGGCCTCCTCGTCCAGTTCGACGCCGAGCCCCGGCTGCTCACCCGGGTGCAGGTAGCCATCGGTGAAGGTGAACGACTGGCGGAACACCTCGTTGGTGAGCGCGCCGTGCCGCATGTACTCCTGGATGCCGAAGTTGTGGATGGCCAGGTCGAGGTGGAGCGCGGCGGCCATGCCGACCGGCGAGATGTCGGTCGGCCCGTGGATGCCGGACTTGATCTGGTACTGCGCGGCGAAGTCGAGCAGCTTACGCATCGCGGTGATGCCGCCGGTGTGGGTGACCGCGGAGCGCACGTAGTCGATCAACTGTTCCCGGATCAGGGTCTGGTAGTCCCAGACGGTGTTGAACACCTCGCCGATCGCCAGGGGCGTGGTGGTGTGCTGCCGGACCAGCCGCAGCGCCTCCTGGTTCTCCGCCGGGGTGCAGTCCTCCAGCCAGAACAGGTCGTACGGTTCGAGGGCCTTGCCCAGCTTCGCGGCCTGGATCGGGGTCATCCGGTGGTGCCCGTCGTGCAGCAACGGCAGCTCGGGCCCGAACTCGTTGCGGACGGCCTCGAAGACGCCGGGCAGGTGGCGCAGGTACGCCCGAGTGTCCCAGTCCTCCTCGGCCGGCAACGGGGTGCGTTGCGCCGGCTCGTAGTCGTACCGCGTGCCGTCGGCGCTGGGCTGGGTGGCCACCCCGTACACGGCGTTGATGCCGGGCACGGAGGTCTGCACCCGGATCGACCGGAAGCCGAGGTCGAGGTGCGACCGGATGGAGTCGAACAGCTCCGGCAGGTCCCGCCCGGAGGCGTGCCCGTACGCCATGATGCCGGTCCGGGACGCGCCGCCGAGCAGCTGGTAGAGCGGCATCCCCGCCGCCTTGGCCTTGATGTCCCAGAGCGCGACGTCGACCGCCGCGATGGCCGCCATGGTGACCGGCCCGCGCCGCCAGTACGCCGAGCGGTACAGGAACTGCCAGGCGTCCTCGATGCGGTGCGCGTCGCGCCCGAGCAGCAGCGGCACCACGTGGTCGCGCAGGTACGAGGCGACGGAGAGTTCGCGTCCGTTCAGCGTGCCGTCACCCAGGCCGGTGAGACCGTCCTCGGTGGTGATCTTCAGGGTGACGAAGTTGCGGTCCGGGCTGGCGACGATGACGTCTGCGGCCACGATCTTCACGAGGGGTGCCTTTCCCGCGGGCCGTTAACCCGGCGGCGGCACCGGCGGCGAGTCGGGGGAACCCGCGTTGAGCTCGACGTTGTACTGGCCCGAGATGCTAGGCCACAACGCCGCCGCGCCGCCATCCGCGGCCGGGAACCCGCTGAGGCCGGTTCCGGTGGTGCGTACGATGCGGCACATGGCGTTGTTGCACCGAGCGGACATCCGTCCCACGAAGCTGGAGCTGTTGGCGGCCTGGCTGCCGACCCGCGACTGGTACGAGGGCGGCGTCGACGTGGCGCGGGTGGCCGGGTACCGGTTCGACGACCCGGCCGGGCAGGTGGGCATCGAGACGCTCCTGGTCGCCGGCGGCGACGGGCCGGTGCACCAGGTGCCGTTGACCTACCGTGGGTCGCCGCTGGACGGCGCCGACGAGTGGCTGGTGGGCACCACCGAGCACTCGGTGCTGGGTCGGCGCTGGGTCTACGACGCGGTCGGCGACCCGGTTTACGCGGCCGCTCTCGCCGGCGCCATCCTGGCCGGCGCCGGACAGGCCGAGGAATACTTCGAGGTTGACGGCCGGCGCGAGGTACGCCCGCCCAGCATGGCCATCACCAGCGACGTTCCCGCCGTCGTCGTGCCTCCGGTCGGCGCGCTGCTCCGGGTGGTCGACGGCGACCCGACGCTCGTCGTCACCGACACCGTCGAGCTGGGGGTGATCCGCCGCCCCGGATCCACCGCCGCCCCAGCCGGTGCCACGTTGACCGGCACCTGGGACGGCGTACAGGCCCCGCTGGCGTACGCCGCGCCCCGCTGAGCCACCACGTGCGCCGCGCGGCCGGCCCCCCGCCGACCCGATACCAGTTGGGCTTCAGGCAGACCGGCTCGCTGCTCCCCCGGGAGGCCGCCGTGCGTGGCCATCTCATCTGATCGGGGTGGAACACCACTGCGGCAGACTACCGCCGGTTACGAATCGGACCGCCTCCGGCAGGAGCCTCGCGCTATGCGGCGGAGCACGCCGGTTCCATGCCCGTCCCTGACCCGGTGCCCTGGAAACCGAACTCAGTCGACTGACCAGCGGCCACCGAGCCGTTGTAGCTGACATTGGCGAACCGGACCGTTCCCGTGTTGCCGCTGCGGTCGGTGTTCCAGGCGTTGGTGACGGTAGCGCCGGACGGCAGTGCCATGGTCACCGTCCAACCATTGATCGACGTTCCGCCCGAGGTCACCCGGACCGTGGCCACGAAACCACCGTTCCACTGATTCAGCGACACCGACGCGGTGCAGCCCGGTCCCGGCGACGGAGTCGTCGGGGGTGGAGTGGTCGGCGGCGGAGTGGTGGGCGGCGGTGTCGTTGGCGGCGCAGTGGTGGGCGGCGGTGTCGTCGGCGGCGCGGTCGTCGGCGGTGGAGTGTCACCGCCGATCGCACCCGGGACCGACCGCAGGGCGTCGTACCAGACGGCGGCCATCTTGCTGTAGCCACGAGCGTTGGGATGTACACCGTCCGCCAGGTCCGCCATCGTCAAAGCGTTGTACATGTCGACCAGGTGCACGCGACGCCCGGCGTCGACCTTGCTCTGCACGATGCCGGGTATTGCCGCGTTGAAAGCGCGCACCTGACTGTCCGCTCCGGACAACGGCACAATGGTGGCGACGAACACATCCGCTGCCGGCGCGGTGGCGGTGATCTTGTCGATGAGCGTGGACAGCCGGGACGACGCGCCGGACGAGTTGCCGAACATGTCGTTGGTCCCGATGTGCAGCAGCACCGTGCGGGGTGTGGTAGCCCGCAGCCAATTGACCACGTTGGCGTCGATCTGCGCGATCGTCCACCCCGAGTGACCCTCGTGGTTGCGATCACCCAGGCTGCTCGGGCCGTTGGACATGGAGCCGACGAAGTCGACCTGGTAGCCGTCGGCCACGAGCTTCTGCCAGAGGTCGATCCGGTACCCGCCGGGCACATTGAACCCGTCGGTGATCGAGTCGCCGAGCGGCATCACCCGTACTGGGGCGTCAGCTGCGGCGTTGGTCGGACCGGCGGCGATCGCCGTGGTGGCCACGACGGCGGCGAAAGCCGCGAAGAGCGCCGACACATTCAATCTTCGTAGCATGGGCACATTCCCCGATCTGATCCGTTGCGGTCGGTCGAGTCGCCACGGCCGTTGGCGCTTCATGCGTGGTGACGGTGGCAGCGGAGGACGGTCGTGCCCACGATCCATCCACTGACGGTGCCCTGGATGCGCTCACGGCGGAGGCCACACCGTCCCGCCGGCCGGGACGAGCCGATCTACGCGCCGCGATGCGTCGCACCCGAGCGCAGCCAATCCATCCACTCGGGGCCGCCCGAACTCCCCTCCGCAGGCTAGCCGCAAAACCCATACACAGACAAGATTCGACCAGCTCCTTCCACACTATGCAGTGACAGACGCCGATAGTTGGCTGCTCGGTCGAGAAAGCCTGTGACCTGATGCCCGCCGCTGGACTCCGACCCAGGGAGGATGTGGAGGTCCACCCAGCGGCCGCGGCTGAGGCTCCTGGTCGGGCGCGGCGGGCAATCGTTCGATCCAGCATCTACAGACATGACTGACAACCTGTCGCGGCGGGCGTACCGGCACCGCCCCCTGATGGTCTTCGTCTCGGCGATGGCGGTGCTGGCCGTCGTCTGCGCGGTCGGCATCGTGGTCGACCAGCGGGTCCTGACCGGTGCGCCGGCCTGGCTCAAGCCGTTCAAGTTCGCGGTGTCCTTCGTCCTGTACGGCGGCACCCTGGCCTGGCTGCTCTCCCTGCTGCGTCGTCGTAGCCGGGTCGCGGAGTGGGCGGTCACCGTGGTGGTCGCCATGGGTGTGGTGGAGATGTGCGTCATCGTCGGGCAGGTGATCCGCGGCACCACCAGCCACTACAACGAGACCACCCCGTTGAACGCGGTGCTGTGGCAACTGATGGGCGCGGCCATCATGGTGCTCTTCGTCGCCCACGTCGTCATCGGTGTCGCGGTGCTGCGGCAGCCGGTCGCCGGCCGGGCCGGCCGGTACGCGATCGGTCTGGGGCTCGGCCTGGCGGCGCTCGGCATGCTGGTCGCGGTGCCGATGACCCTGCCGGCTCAGGCTCCCATGATCGAGGGCATCGCCGGGGCACACAGCGTGGGCGTGCCCGACGGGGGGCCGGGGCTGCCGTTGGTCGGATGGAGTACCACCGGCGGGGACCTGCGGATCGGGCACTTCGTGGGGCTGCACGGGATGCAGGTGTTGCCGATCCTGGCGCTGCTGCTGAGCCGGTTCACCGGTGGCCGGCTGGACGAGCGAACCCGGGCACGGCTGCTGCTCGTCGTGGGCGTCGGCTATGGTGCGGCGACCGTACTGCTGACCTGGCAGGCGCTGCGCGGGCAGCCGCTGCTACGGCCGGACACGCTCACCCTGGCCGCCGTCGCGGGGCTGGCGGTCGCCACCGTCGCCGCTGCCGGCGGGGTGCTGGCCCGCCGCCGGGCTCCGGCGACCGGAGCCGAACACCGGGCGGCTCCGGGTGGACAGCAACCGTCGGCTCCGGATGAGCAGCGATCAGTGGATCCGGAGAGGGCGCGGCCAACGGGACGACCCGGCGACCGGACCGAGGGTGACCCACGGGTGGGGGTGACCGCGTGAGCGCCACGTTGTTCTCCTTGACCTTCGCGGTGGCGGCACCCTTCTGGGCGCTGATGATCCTGCTGCCGAACTGGACGGTGACCCACCGGATCATCCGATCACCGCTGATCGTGGTGCCGGTCGTGGCGATCTACGCGATCCTGGTGGTCCCGGCGTTCGCGGAGGTCCTGCCGGCGGTGATCGATCCCACCCTCGACGGGGTACGGGAGTTGCTGGGCACTGCCGACGGCGCGGCGGCGGCCTGGGCACACATGATCGCCTTCGACCTCTTCGTAGGCCGCTGGGCCTGGCTCGACAGCCGGAAACGGGCAGTTCCACCTCTGGTGATGGCACCGGTGCTGCTGCTGACGATCCTGCTCGGTCCGATCGGCCTGGCCGCCTATCTGGTCGTACGCACCAGATGGGCTGACCCGACGGCCGCTGCCGGCCCCGACGAGCACCGCCTAGGCTGAGGCCGTGGCCTGGGTGGGACGGCTGTTCGACGCGCGCGACAGCCTGGTACGGATGGTGCTGCTCATCCTCTCCGGCCTGGGCTACCTGTTCTTCGGCACCCTGTCCGCACCGACCAGCACCCAGTGGGTGCTCGCGGCGCTCGCCTTCACGGTCGGGCTGTCGCTGCACCACCGGCCGCTGGCCGGCATGCTGACGCAGACCACGCTGCTGGCGGTCGCGATCTGGCTGGTCGACGATTTCATGATCAACCAGGTGGGTGCCAGTTGGGCGCTGCTCGAACTGACCATGGCCGCCCGCCGGGGGCGGACCATCTGGCTGGCGGCGGGTCTGCTGGCCGTGGTCGACCTGACCGACTCGATCGGCGATCCGCTGCCGCGTCTGCTCTCCGGTGTGTTCGGGCTGCTGGCGGAGGTCGGCGTTCCGCTGCTGCTCGGGCTGGTCATCCGGACCACCCGGGAACTCGGACAGCAGTCGCGGCAGCGGGCCGAGGAGGAGCAGCGGCGACGAGAGTCGGAGAGCCGTGCCGCGCGTGCTGACGAGCGCAGCGCCATCGCCCGGGAACTGCACGACGTGGTGGCGCACTACGTGGCGTCGATGGTGCTGCGTGTCGGGGTGGCCCGGCACGTGCTGACCGACCTGGATCCACGGGTCGGCGAGGTCTTCGACGACGTCCACGGCACCGGCACGGCAGCCCTGGCCGACCTGCGCCGGCTGGTCGCGGTGCTGCGCGACCCCGACGGCGTACGCGGCGACGCCGCGCTGACCGCGATCGAACCGTCGGCGCTGCCGGCCGCGCTCGGCGCCGCGGTGGACCGGGCCCGCCAGGCCGGTGTCACAGTGGTCGCCGACATCGACCCGGCGGTCGGCACCCTCGACGCGGTACGCGGCCTCGCGGTGCTTCGGCTCAGCCAGGAGGCGTTGACAAACGTGGCCAAGCACGCCGGTACCGCTGCGGTGGCGCGGCTCTCGGTCAGCGTGGTCGACGGAGCCGTCCACTGGGAGGTGGTCGACGACGGTCGCGGCTCGGTGCCGGCCACCGTGCCGGTCGGCGGCGGGCACGGCATCACCGGTATGCGCGAACGGGTCGAGGTCCTCGGTGGACAGTTGACGGCCGGCCCGACCGGCACGGGGTGGCGGGTGGCCACCGTGCTGGACGGGACCCGCGCCGGCCCACGCGCGACGGAGCCCGCGTGATCCGGGTACTGCTGGTCGACGACCAGCACCTCATCCGCGCCGGGCTGCGCATGCTCTGCGAAGCCCAGCCCGACATCGAGGTCGTCGGCGAGGCCGACAACGGCCGCGACGCGATCGCCCTGGCCGCCCGGCTGGTGCCCGACGTGGTGGTGATGGACCTGCGCATGCCCGGCGTCGACGGGATCTCCGCCACCAGCCGGATCATCGCCGACCGTCCCGGTGCCCGCGTCCTGGTGCTGACCACGTTCGGCGACGACGACCACCTCTATCCGGCGTTGACGGCCGGCGCCTGCGGCTTCCTGCTCAAGGACGCACCGCCGACCGAGCTGCTGGACGGCGTGCGCCGGGCCGCGACGGGCGACAGCCCGTTCAGCCAGGAGGTGCTGCGCCGGTTGGTACAGCGCGCGGTGCACGCCCGCACCGGGACGCCGTCGCCGGTCACCGGGCTGACCGTTCGGGAGCAGCAGGTGCTGGACCTGGTCGCCGACGGCCTGTCCAACGGCGAGATCGCCGAGCGGCTGCACGTCGGCGTCACCACGGTCAAATCCCACATCACCAGCCTGATGACCAAGACGGGCAGCCCCAACCGGGTACGCCTGGCGCTGTTCGCCCGTGGCCTGTGAGCCGGGTCAGCCGCCGGCCATCGCGCCGAGGACGATGAACGGCTCCTGCCCGGCGACGACCCGCTCGGGCAGGGGCGTGTCGGGTGAGCAGTTGGAGAGGTCCTCCTCGCAGGCGTAGAAGCGGACGAAGGCGCGACGCTTACCGCTGTGCCGGTCGCGGATGGTGCCGAGCAGCATCGGGTACCGCGCCTCGACGGCGTCGAGCACCAGGCGTTGGGTGGCCGGCCCGGGGCCGGCCACCTCGACCCGTACCTCACCGGTCACCCCGGCGAGGGTCTTCAGGTGAGCCGGGAGGACGACCCGGATCACGGCAGCACCTGGACTTCCACGGAGAGCACGGGCGGCAGGTCCCGGACGATCGGCGCCCAGCTGTCACCGCCGTCGGCGGAGCGGTAGACCTGGCCGCCGGTGGTGCCGAAGTAGATGCCGCAGGGGTCGAGCGTGTCGACGGCCATCGCGTCGCGCAGCACGTTGACGTAGCAGTCGGACTGCGGCAGCCCGTCGGTCAGCGGCTCCCACTCGTCGCCGCCGGTGCGGCTGCGGTAGACGCGCAGCTTGCCCTCCGGCGGGTAGTGCTCGGAGTCGCTCTTGATCGGCACCACGTAGATGGTTTCCGGCTCGTGGGCGTGCACCGCGATCGGGAAGCCGAAGTCCGACGGCAGGTTGCCGCTGACCTCGCGCCAGTTCGCTCCGGCGTCGTCGCTGCGCATCACGTCCCAGTGCTTCTGCATGTACAGCGTGTCGGGGCGCGACGGGTGCTGGGTGATGTGGTGCACGCAGTGGCCGACCTCGGAGTCCTGGTCGGGAATCTCCCCCGACCGCAGGCCCTTGTTGATCGGCAGCCAGCTGATGCCGCCGTCGTCGCTGCGGAACGCGCCGGCCGCCGAGATGGCGGTGTAGATCCGACCCTGGTGGACCGGATCCAGGATGATCGTGTGCAGACACAGGCCACCCGCGCCGGGCTGCCACGACGGCCCGCTCGGGTGGGTACGCAGGGCGGTCAGCTCCGTCCACTTGCCGCCGCCGTCGTTGGACACGTAGAGCGCCGCGTCCTCCGCGCCCGCGTAGAGGGTGTCGGGATCGTCGCGGGACGGTTCGAGATGCCAGATGCGCTTGAACTCCCAGGGCCGCGGGGTTCCGTCGTACCAGAGGTGGTCGCCGACGTCGCCGGCATAGGCGAAGTCGTTGTCGACCGTGGTCCAGGTCCGTCCGCCGTCGTCGGAGCGCTGGATCAGCTGCCCGAACCAGCCGCCGGACTGGGAGGCGTAGAGCCGGTCCGGATCGGCCGGCGATCCGGTGAGGTGGTAGATCTCCCAGCCGCCGAAGTGCGGCCCGTCGACCGTCCAGCTGTCGCGTCTGCCGTCGGAGGTCAGGATGAACGCGCCCTTGCGCGTCCCTACCAGTACGCGTACACCACTCATGAGCATTCTCTCGTCTTCGTCGGGTCGGAGGTGGCGGTCGCCGCGCGACCGCCGCACCGACATGCATCAGTCCTGGTCGGTCTACTCCTGAGGTACGACGAATTGGCATCAGCGAAACGGACAGCACGCCGCCGCCGCGCGGGATCCCCCCGGCTTCTGTCGGATGCCCGTCACTCCCGCTCCTGACCCGTATCCCGCCGTCGCGGCCCTTGCACCGCGTAGTGACAGCGACCACGATGGGATCATGGTCGATGGATTGATCTTGCAGGTCGGGTCGGACGGTCCGCTCAGCGACGAGGAGCTGGCCGAGCAGGCGCGCCATCTGAAGGAACACCTGAACCAGCTGCCCGGTGTCGAGGCGAGCGAACTGACCGCCGAGGCCGCCCCGGGTACCCGGGACACCGCGAGCTACATCTTCGGCGTACTGGCCCTCGCCGTGTTCACCGTGCCGACGGTCAAGCGGGCGGCGGCGGACATCCGGCACCTGGCCGAGGTCATCAAGCGCTATCAGGAGCGCAACAAGGGCAAGCGACTGCGCATGACCCTTCCCGACGGCACCGAGATCGACGTACGGGACGTGTCGGAGAAGACCCTGGCCGAGCTGATCAAGTCGGTGTCGGTACCCCGGCAGGGTACGGCGGCCGTGCCCGAGAAGGTCGACGGTGACTGACCCGGCGGAGCCACGGTGAAGCGGGCGCTGCTGGTCGGGGTGGGCAGCTACGCCAACGAGGCGCTGCCCACCCTCGACTCCCCCGCCAGCGACCTGAAGGACTGGGCCCGACTGCTACGGGATCCGACGCTCGGAGCCTTCGACGACGTACGCGATCTCCTGGACGCCGACTCGTACCGCCTCCAGCTCACCCTCTACGACTTCCTGACCAGCGCCGAGCCGCACGACTTCCTGCTCATCTACTACTCCGGCCACGGGCGGCTGCATCACGATCACCGGCTCTACCTCACCGCGACCGACACCGACCCCGACCGGCTGCCACCGACCTCCGTACCGACCGACGAGTTCCGGCACTGGGTCGACGAGTGCCGGGCCCACGAACTGGTGCTGATCCTCGACTGCTGCCACGCGGGCGCCTTCGGCGACCTCAAACAGCGCGGCGACCGCAGTCGCATCGTCGTGGTCTCCGCCGGGGCCACCGAGCTGGCCCACGAGGGCGACGGCCACAAGCAGCACGCGCTGCCGTCGGCGTTCTCCGGTCCGTTCCTGGAGGGGCTGCGTACCGGCGGGGCCGACCGGGACGGCAACGGGATCATCAGCGTACGGGAGGCGTTCGAGTACGCGGCCGTACGCATGATCGACCGGGAACGCCGGCAGACACCGCAGATGCGCGCCGCCGGAGTCGGTGATCTCATCCTCAGCAACGCGCCCCGCCGGCCCCAGCTGATCCCGGAGGAACTGCTGGCGCTCACCCGCAGCCGGCTCGCGGCGGCCCGGGTGCTGGCGGTGGACGAGCTGAGCAACTGGGCGTACGGCCACCAGCGCAGCCGAGACCAGCTGGTCGCCGTCTTCGAGACGCTGGAGACCCTGGAACGGGATCCGGCGGAACGGGTGGCCGAGCGCGCCCGCCAGGCCCTGTCGGGACGGCTGCGGGTCACCCGGGCCGAGGTGGCGGAGGATCCCGGGCCGCCGGAGCCGGCGGGCGAGCCGGGCTGGGCGGCCGGCAGCACCTTCTACGAGGTCAACGTCCGGTTCTTCTACGACTCCGACGGAGACGGACACGGCGACCTGCGGGGTGTCACCGAGAAGCTGGACTATCTGCGCCGCCTCGGCGTCGACTGCCTGCTGCTCAACCCGATCATGGCGGCCCCGGCGCTGGGCGACGGTCGGGCGGCCGCCGACTTCGAAGCGATCGACGAGGGCCTCGGCGCACCGTCGCACCTGCTGGAACTGCTCAGCCTCGCCCACCGGCAGGGGTTGCGGGTGGTGCTGGACCTGGTGCTCAACCACACCAGCGATCAGCACCCGTGGTTCCAGGCGTCGCGCAACGACCCGTCCGGCCCGTACGGCGACTTCTACGTGTGGAGCGACAGCGGCGAGGGCTACGCCGAGGCCGACGACCCGCTCGGCAGCCACGGCGCGGGGTGGACCTACGACAGCCAACGCCGCCAGTACTACTGGCACCGCTACAGCCGGTCCGAGCCGGACCTGAACTACGACGCGCCCGAGGTACGCGCGGCGATGCGCGACGTGATGGCGTTCTGGCTCCGCCAGGGCGTCGACGGGCTGCGCCTGCTCACCGTCCCGTACCTGTTCGAGCGCAGCGGCACCTCCAGCAAGGGGCTCGACGAGACCCACGGTTACCTGCGCCAGCTGCGGTCCTGGTTGGACTCGGCGTACCCGGACCGGATCCTGATCGCCTGGAGTGAGGACTGGCCGGAGGGGGCGGGCGCCTACTTCGGCACCGCCGAGCACCCCGAGTGCCACCTGGTGATGTACGCCTCGCTGATGCCGAGCCTGCTGCTGGCGATGCGACGGGAGGCGCACCGGCCGGTGTCCCGGGTGCTGGCGCAGATGGGCGACCAACCGCCCGACCGGCACTGGGCGGTGTTTCTGCGCAACGGCGATGAGATGTCGCTGGGCCTGCTGCACGAGCGGGAACGCGACGACCTGCTGCACGCGTACGCGCCGCTGGCCCGGATGCGCGGTGCGACCGGCATCCGGCGGCGCACGGCGACCCTGCTCAACGACGACCGGGGGCAGTTGGAGCTCGCTTTCGCCCTGCTGCTGTCGATGCCCGGCGTGCCGGTGCTGTACTACGGCGACGAGATCGGCATGGGTGAGAACCTGGCGTTGCCGGGCCACCTGGCGTTCAACACCCCGATGCAGTGGGCACCGGACCGCAACGGCGGCTTCTCGGTGGCTCAGCCGGAGAACCTGCCGGCGCCCCCGATCCATGAGTCGATCTACGGCTACATGGCGGTGAACGTGGAGAACCAGCTCCGCTCGCGCTCGTCGCTGCTGCACGTGGTCGAGAAACTCATCGAGACCCGGCACGCCTGCCCGGCGTTCTCCCGCCCGGGTTGCCGGATCGTCCGCTCCACCAACCCGGCGGTGCTGGCGTTCCTACGCGGTGAGCCCGACGACGAGGTGCTCTGCCTGTTCAACTTCTCCCGCTACCCGCAGACCACCACGCTGAGCCTGGCCTCGCACGTCGGTTGCCGGCCCCGGGAGTTGACCGGCGGCGCCGAGTTTCCCGGCGTGCCGAATTCGGGCGGGTACGACCTGGGCGTCGCCGGTCACGGCGTCTTCTGGCTCTCGGTGGCCGCGGGACACGACCCGGACACCGGGGTCAACCCGCCGGGGATCGCCGCGCGTCGGTGGGCCAGATGACGGTGGTGGGGATGCCCCGCTCGCGGGCCCAGCCGACGGTCCGGTCGGTCGACGCGTCGTGGCAGCCCGGTTCGCCGTCCCAGACCGCCACCAGCCGCTGCACCCGCAGCAGCAACTCCCGGTTCGCGGCCACGTAGGCGGCGGTGCCGGAGGTGCGGTGGCCGGTGTGCAGGACCCGGGTGGCTCGGCCCAACAGCTCATCGAAGCCGCCCCGGGCCGCCGGGGCGATGGTGTCCCGGTAGTCGGGGGCCGGCAGGACCACCTCGTACGTGCCACCGCCGTCCAGCACCGCGCGGGCGAAGATCTGGTCGGTGCCGGCCGCCAGACAGGTGACACCGTGCACCGGCCGGTCGCTGATCCGGCGCAGTTCGACGCGGATCGCCTCGGCGACCAGCCGCTCGGTGGCCGGGGTCAGATTGATGTGGCCGGTGACCCCGACGTGGACCGGTTCCCGTTCAGGCGGCATCGGCCGACCCTCCCCGTTGGACGGGCACGGTGGGGCCCAACCGGATCAACTCGAAACCGCTGTCGGACAACACGTCGGGCAACGTCCGGATCTCCTCCCGGTTCTGCTCCTTCGCCGCCGGCGGCAACTCGTCCCACGGCCGCAGCAGGTGATGCCGGCGGCGGACGTCGTCACGCGGCTCGCCGTACGTCCAGCCCTCGGAGCGCCGTTCCCGGCACCACCGCTCGTGTTCGAGCCGGGCCAGCTGTTCGACCCGGTCGTCGATGGCCCGTCCAGCCGCGGAGGCGTCACCGGCGCCGCCGTGTCGGGGCACCACGACGCAACCCAGGTCCAGCAGCTTGGCCGCGATGTCCTGGACATGGCTGCGGTTGGCGCGGCGCAACGACTCCGGCAGCCGGGACCAGGGCACCATGGCGGGCGCTTCACCGAGTCGGACGCCGGCCCGCTGCTGGGCGTGCAGGTACCGCAGATGAATCTGCTGGGCGAGTCGTTCGGTGAGGTCCTCGGCGATCAGCCGGGCGTCGCAGGCGTGCGTGAGCACCGGGTACAGCCGCAGTTTGCCGTGCACCTCGTCGAGCAGGTCGTGGCGGACGTCGCCGTGGAAGGCGGCGGCGAGCGCGGCCTGTCGGTAGACCGGCACGAAGACGATGCTGCGCGCCCCGCGCCAGAGCGCGGGGGTGTCCAGCGCGAGACGCAGGCCGCTGATCTCGTCGGGGGCGCACAGGTAGATGCGGTCGTAGCCCTCGGCGGCGAAGTGTTCCAGGCCGACAAGTCCGGCGATGTCCCGGTCGTACCCGACCAACCGGCAGACCTCGCTGAGGAACGGGTAACGGGAGGTGGCCAGGGCCAGTTCGGCCCGGGCGTCCGGTGCCACGAGGGCCACCCGCAGCCGACGGCCGGAACCGCTCTGGTCGGCCTGGCGCGCCCGCCAGTGCCGGGCGGTCTCCACCAGCAGCGCCCGGCGAAAGCTGCCGCCACCGACGATCAGGACCGTGGTCGACCGGTCGGGGGCCGACGGCAGCGGATGGTGCCAGTGCAGCGCCCGGGCGGCGATGTCGTCGACGTGGAAGTAGTCCAGGCGCAGCCGGCTGGACCCGGCGGCGCCGAGCCGCCGGGCCTGCAACGACAGGCACATCTCCGGGTCGTGGACCTGCACGTACACCCGGGGCGGGTGGCGTCGGTCCTGGATCAGCCGGTTGGCCGTGTTGGCGATGGCGTGGTTGCGGTCGTCGTCGTCGGTGCAGGCGTAGACGGTGTGCGCCCGGGGCAGCCCGGCGCCCCGCAGCACCTCGGCGTTCGTCGGATCGCCGACGACGCCGAGGTAACGGCGTCGCCGGTACTCCAGCGGACCGAACGGTTCGGCGCGTACGACCACCACCCGGTCACCATCGGCGTACAGCCGGTCGGCCAGCATGTGCGCGAACTGGGAGTCGCCGCAGACGACGGCATGGCCACTGGCCCGGCGGGCCCGCCGCCGCCGGATCTCCGTGGCCAGCAGCAGTCGACCGGCCTCGGCCACCGCCAGCAGGGTGAACAGCGGCGCCATGAACCGGGCGACCTGCAACTGCCACGGATAGGGACCGGGCTGCTCGAAGAGTTCGGCACTGAGGAGGAACAGTTGCAGGTCGTAGTAGAGGATGTCGTACCGGTCTCCGATGGCCTCGGGGCGTACCTGCGACAGCCGTTCCAGGCCGATGTAGCCGAGCATCGAGGCGACCAGGCCGATCACCCCGAAGACGACCCGCAGCCACCACGCGGCGGGACGGGCCGCACCGGGGACCGGCTGCGTCATCGCGCGGCTGCCTGAACCCGCCGATGCCCCAGCCACCGGATAACGACCATGCGCGCCATGCTATTAAACAAAGTCGATCGCCCGGGTCGGCGACGTGCCGGCCGGTCGGGCACTTTCGCAGGTGACGCCGTTTCGTCGGGGTCGAGATGTCGGGGTTCAGCTCGACATGACCCGGGCGTGCAGGTCGGTCACCACCTTGCGGGCGGATTCGAACGCACCGGCCTGCCAGGCGATGTAGTGGCTGAGGTGGTCACCGGCGAAGTAGACCCGACCGTCCGGCTCCAGCAGCCGGCCGTACTGCCCGCTGGTGCGCGACGGCCACGACACCCAGCCGCCCTCCGAGTAACGGGTCCGGTCCCAGGCCACCGAGAACGACGTCTCCAGCTCCGTCCGGTACGCCTCGCCGTGGATCCGCACGCCCTGCGCGACGGCGCGGGCCTCCCGCTCGGCGGGCGTCAACGCGGCGTACGCCTGGGCGTTGGCGCCGAAGTTGTAGTAGCCGACCACCACGCCCTTCGCCCCGTGGTAGCCGTAGGACGGATACCAGATCGTGGAGAGGTCCAGGTTGGTGTTGGTGATGCCGGAGTAGATGTTCTCGTCCTGCTCCCACCACCGTCGCCGGTACTGCAAGCCGATCTTGCCGGTGGCGTTCGGGACCGGGTAGGCCAACGCGTCCCGGACCGGCTCGGTGAGATTCGACGGGATCTTCGCCAGCACCTGCGGTGGGATGGTGCACACACAGAAGTCGGCGCTGGCGGTACGCGGCCGGCCGCCCGGCCCGTCGTAGACCACGGTGACCCCGGAGCCGGTGTTGGAGATCGAGCGCACCTGCGCGCGGTAGGTGATGAGGCGTCGGCCCACGGCCGCTTCGAGGGCGTACGCGATGCGGTCCATCCCGCCGACCGGCTGGAACATCAGCATGGCCTGGTCGTAGCCGAACTCGAAGGAGAAGTACCGGCCGACGCCGCTGGCCAGCACGTCCGTCAGCGGGTACGGGGTGAGTTTCGGGGTGCCCGCCTCGAAGCCGGCGCCCGGCTCCACCAGGTAGCCGCGCCGGTTGGTGCCCGTGTACCGCCAGCTGGCCGCCGGGTCGTCGGCCACCCGGCCGCCGATCGCGCCGAAACCGCGCAGGAACTCCAGCAGCCGCTCCTTGTCCTCACCCGTCAGGTAGGTGTCGAGGGCACCCTGGTCGGTGGCCTTGGCGAGCAGTTCGGAGACGTACCCGTAGACGTCCGCCTTGGCCTCGCGGTGCCGGATCGGCCGGCCGGACAGCGCCCCGACGTTGTCGTTGACGTAGTAGGCGTCGGCGTTCTGGTTGCCGAAGATCTCGATCGGCACGCCGAGTTCGCGGCAGTAGTCGAGGGTCACCATGTGCTGGGCGATGCGGGCCGGGCCGGCGTTGAGGTACTGCCCGTCGGCAAAGCGGGCCCGCTGGGTACGCCCGTCCAGGTCGGTCTCGGTGGTGCCGCCCCGCACCGTCCAGTTGCGCCCACCGGGCCGGTCCCGCGCCTCCAGCAGACGCACCCGGTAGCCCGCCTTGCCCAGCTCGTACGCGGTGGCCAGGCCGGCGATGCCGGCCCCGAGCACCAGCACGGACTTCGCCGAGCGACCGGTCAGCGTGAAGTCGGACCGGTTCGGCGCGCGGAACGCTGGTGCCGCCTGCGCGGCGGGCGCGAGGCCGAGCGCGCCCATCGTCCCGTAGAGCACCCCGGCTCCGCCGGACACCCCGACGGCCTGGAGGAACTGTCGCCGTGTCGTCGGTATCGTCACCGCCACCTCCCGCTCAAGATCGATGATCGACGATCTCAGCGGCGGGTTTCATCGACGCATCTCTGTTGTTACGCGTGGATCACCGGTGCGTAGTGCGGCCGGTGATCCACGCGAGTGGCGGGAGATCGTCAGCGATAGCCGGCGGCGATGATGTTGGCGTGCACGGCGTTCTCGGTGGCGTCGGAGGGGTAGCCGGCGACCATGGCGCCCTCGTAGAAGGTGCCGGCGCTGAGGTTGGCCCCGCCGTCGGGCTTGCAGCAGTCCCCACCGCTGCCCAGGATGATCGCGCCCTGTTTCTTCATCGGGCTGTAGCCGGGCGGCAGCGGTCCCTCGTAGAGCGTGTAGAGGCTGCCGGACTGGGCGTTGCTGCCCTTGATGGCGAAGCGGGTGGTGCCGTTGTTCTTCAGGGTGGCGGTGACGAACTTGTGCGGGAAGGAGCGTTGGTTCGGGTTCCAGGACTGGCTGCCGCCGGGGAACAGGCCCCACTCCAGGTCCGCCTGCACCCACGGGCCGGTTCCGGAGCAACCGCCGAACCAGCACTGGGTGCTGAAGTTGATCGCGTCCATCGCGCCGGCCGCGTCGGCCTTGCGGGTCGTCTCGCTGTTGCCGTAGTCGAAGCAGCACCCGTTGTTGACGTGGGTGCCACTCGTCACCATGTACATGCCTTCGGGTGCGCTGCCGGTCGGCACGCCGGTCAGGTGGCCGTCGCGCCAGTAGCTGTTGCCCGGGTTGATGTACAGCGAGTACGCCTTGCCACCCCCGACGGTGAGCGACTCGGTGGTGGCGATCGCGGGCCGGCTCTGCGGCGAGCCGGGGACGACTGTGGAGCCCTGGTACCACAGGTCGTTGCCCCGGCCGGACTGGTCGTAGATCACGGTGATCACGCACTGCGTACCGGCGCAGAACGAGTCCTGCGTGGCCGCGTTGGCGGTGCCGCCGGTGGTCAACAGGTCGATGTCGCGGGTCGCGTTGTCCGACGAGCGCCGCACCTGGTAGAGGTTGCCGCGGTACGCGGCGTAGAGCGCCCGCGTCGTGCTGTGGGCCGCCACGCACGCCGTACCGCCGGCCGCGTAGATGTCACAGGGCAGCGACCCGGCCGGCGGGGTGGGTGGCGGGCTCGTCGGCGGGGGCGCCGGCGAGGTCCACTGTTGGTTGGTGCCGCCGTGGCAGGACCAGAGGATCATCTTCGTACCGTTGCCGGTACCGGCGTTGTTGGCGTCCAGGCAGAGGCCGGACTGCACGCCGGTGATGGTGCCGTCGGCGTTGACGTTCCACTGCTGGTTAGTGCCGCCGTGGCAGTCCCAGATGATCACCTGGGTGCCGTTGCTGGTGCCGGCGCCGTTGGCGTCCAGGCACTTGGTGCCGTACACCTGAAGTTGCCTGCCGGCGGTGTAGGTCCAGGTCTGGTGGGCCGCGCCGGAGCAGTCCCACAACTGGGTCTGGGTGCCGTTCGTGGTGCTCGCGTTCGGCACCTCCAGGCACCGCCCGGAGGCCACGCCGGTGATCACGGCGCTCTGGCCCGGGACGATGGCCTCGGCGATCACCGGGCCCGGCGCGGCGACCGCGACCTGGACCTGTGGGGCCATGATGGCCCCACCCACCAGGATGAGAGCTGACGCGCCGATGGCTGCCAGCCGTCGGGGACGATGACGTCTCGCAACGATCATGGTGATTCCTCCGGGGTGGTGGTGGAGGTCGGGTGCGACTTCCGAAAGCATAGAGGAACTTAAACATGATTGGTATGACGTCCGACGACAGCCCGCAGCTCAAACCGTCAGCGTACGTCGATCACGACGTTGCCGACCTTGTGCCCGGCGTCGACGTACCGGTGCGCCTCGACGATCTCGGTCATCGGGTAGCTGCGGTCGATGACGATCTGAAGCCGCTCCTCGGCGAGCAGGTCCCGCAGGGCGGCCAGGGCCGCATGTTTGCGTACCGACATCCCGGTCCGGACCCGTCGACCGCGGCTGAGGGTGGTGCCGAGCGCGAGCAGGCTGTTGTTGACCAGGCCGGTGGTGGGCAGGTAACGGCCACGCGGCGTCAGCACCGCCCGGCACCGGGCGAACGAGCTGCGGCCGACGGTGTCGAAGACGACGTCGTAGCGCTCGCCGCTGGCGGTGAAGTCCTCCACCGTGTAGTCGAAGACCCGGCTGGCGCCGAGCGAGCCGACGAGCGCGGTGTTCCGGCCACTGCACACCCCGTGCACCGTCGCGCCGAGGTGCCCGGCGAGTTGGACGGCGTACGTGCCGACGCTGCCGGAAGCGCCGATGACGAGCACCTTCTGGCCGGGTTGGAGGTCGGCCAGGTCGCGCAGGAAGTGCCAGGCGGTGGTGAACCCGTCGACGGTGGCCGCAGCCTGCGCATAGGTCACGTTCGGCGGGATCGTGCTGACCGAGGCCCGCTCGGACAGGCACTTGTACTCGGCGTTCGCGCCGGCGCCGAAGCTGGTGAAGCCGAAGACGCGGTCACCGACGCGCAGCCGACGCGCCCCCGGCCCGAGCGCCGCCACCGCACCGGCGAACTCCAGCCCGAGCACCCGGACGCTCCTGCGTGGCCGGCGCAGACCGATGATGACCCGCCCCCACCGAGGCTCGCCCCGGCGCATCCCACACTCGGCGGTGGTCACCGTGGTGGCGTGCACCCGGATCAGCACCTGATCGGCCCGGGGCTCGGGGGTCGGCAGCTCGACCTGAGTGAGCACCTCCGGTGGCCCGTACGCGTTGAACATCACCGCTCGCATGCGCACCATTCTGCGGTGGCCCCGCCACCACGCCCGGTCCCGCCGACGGCGGTCGTGACGGCCCTACCGGTCTACCCGTCCTCGACGAACACCTCCTCGCGCCGCCTACGGGTCGAGGAGTCGCCCGGCGGCGGCGCGGTCGCCGGTTCCGCCGGGTCGAGCAGCGCCACGACCCGGTCGTAGTCGGCCGGCAGCGTACGCCGCCCGTTGACCGCGATGACGCGTACCGGATCGTCGGGGTGACGCGCATTGTGCCGGCGCAACCGGACGAGCGCGTCGCGCATCTCGATCGTCCGCCACGGACCCCACGCCTGGCTGAGTGCCGCATTTAGGTCGACGTCCTCGCCCCGGACGTACCGGTCGTAGAGGTCGCCGACCCGCTGGTTGTCGAGCAGCGCGATGGTCCGGGATCCGCGCCGGATCAACTCGTGGGTGGTCTCCTCGACCAGCCGGAAGGTCTCGGCGGCCTCCCGGGTGCTGGTACCGAGGCCGACGATGGTGGCCGATTCGACGAGGGAAGCAAGCGTCCGGGCGGACGAAGGGAGATCACTCATGCCCCCGACGATCGGGGTTCAACATATGGTGAAGTCAAGTCCGCGAGGCGCTCACGTTCGCGGGTCGGTCATCGTGCGGGATCGGCCCGCCCGATCTCGCACAACCTGGTGCCGGACTCCATCGCCGCGAGCTGCGCCTTGAGGTTGCGCACCCGCCCCTCGACCTCGGCCACCAGCCGGTGGGCGACGCCCGCCCACTCGTCGGGCGTCGGATCGGCCGACAGGTCGGCGAAGAGGGCGGCGATCTCGCGGACACTCAGACCCGCCCGTTGGGCGAGCTTGGCCACCTGGATCCGGCACGCGGCGGATCCGTCGAAACGACGTTGGTTGCCGGCCGTGCGTACCGCGTTGATGACCCCGTGGCTCTCGTAGAACCGCACGGCGGACGGCGCGACGCCGCTGTCGGCGGCGACCTCACCAACGCTGAACGTCCGAGGGGAACCCGCGAGCACTGTCATGGCGGCAGGATAGGCACGCGGGCGACTTGACTTCAACATATGTTGAACCTGCACGGTCTGGGACATGAGTATTTCGACCGACCAGCGCAGCAGCTTGTCTCCCGCCGTCGGCCTACGGGTGGCCGTGGTCTCGGGCAGCGTCCGCAAGGACCGGATGGGGCCGACCATCGCCCGCTGGGTCGCCGCCGCCCTGGGCCCGGCTGCCGCCCTCGACCCGGCTGCCGCCGTCGACCCTGATGCCGCCGTCGACCCTGCTCCGGTCGACCTGATCGACGTGGCCCAGGTGGAGCTGCCCGACGACAGCCTCCTGTATCCCGGCGGCGGGCCGAAGAGCGAGGTCGCCGACCGGATAGCCGCCGCCGACGCGTTCGTGTTCGTCACGCCGGAGTACAACCACAGCTACCCCGCCTCGCTGAAGCGCCTGATCGACTGGCACTACGGCGAGTGGCGTCTCAAGCCCGCGACCATCGTGGCCTACGGCGTCCACGGCGGGTACGCGGCAATCGAACACCTGCGCGGCGTACTTGCCGAACTCAGCGTGGTGACCACCCGCCGGGCCCTCGGCCTACGGGCGCCGTGGACGGCCCTGGACGGCCAGGGCCGCTACACACCGGACGCGGAGTTCACCCGTGGCCTGACCGCCAGCCTGGCCGAACTGCGCTGGTGGGCGGAGGTGCTGGCCGACGCCCGCCGGGACCGCACCCCGCCCACCTGACGCGACCCGGCGCGGACGCGACCCGGCTCGGACGCGACCCGGCTCGGACGTTGCCGTGCTGCCGGGCCGGTCAGCCGGTGACCAGCGGGTCGTGGACCCGGCCGAGGAACAGCGGTACGCCGGTGACCCGGTCGTGGATGACGTACAGGAACGGCCGGTTCACGAAGAACTGCGGTCCCTGCGGGATCGACGGCGGCCGGATGATGACTGCCGACGCGGCTGCCGCCTCGACACCCTTCTCGTCCACCCCGATGAACGTCTCGTGCACCACGTCGTCGATACAAAGCGCCGGGTCGGTGGTGCTCATGCCGGTGAAGCACCATGTCCGGGGCCAGCAACTCCGGGATCTTCGCGTTGGTCCGATCGGACACCCAGGTGTTGATCTCCTGCCGGGCCGCCTCCGGCGCGTCACGGAAGTCGACCGGGTGGGCGAGGGCACCGTAGTAGCCGGCCAGGGTGTCCCGGAACCCGGAGCGCAGGCCCAGATCGAGCCGGTTCCACACGGCGTTGGCCGTGGTCACCCGGGGCTGCCGCACTCCGTCGCCGTCCTGGAACCGCCCGGCGAGCGACTGGTCGACAGTGTTCAGGCCGCTGTCGAGCGCGCCGGGTCGCGGATGCGGCGCGTGCAGCACGGCATCCATCTCGTCCGCCGTGGTCGAGCCGGCACCCGCCCTGGCCATGGCGAGGGCCAGTTGGACCGAGTACGGCGCGCAGACCACGTTGCCACCGGTGTGGCTCGACACGATCGTGCGGTAGAGGTCGGCGGTGAAGCCGCGTACCGCTGTCGCGGCGGCCTGCATCGCCGCCGGGTCGGGCGGTACGCGTTGTGGGCTTGTCGACGGGGACGAACCGCTGAGCCGGGCGTGACCTGGGGTGGCGGTGAGGGCGACGGCCGCGAGTGGCACCGCTCCGAGGATCGATCGACGCGAGACCATGCCTGCGACGGTAGTGCAGTGTTACCGGGACGTGACGGAGGAAGGTCCAGTATTCATCGAGGTTTGCAGATGTTTGTTACTTGCGTACGGCTTCCGGCCACCCGACGACGGCACCTTGGCCGAACCCGCGAGGCGGACCGTCGGAGGCTGCCTCGACCTGGCGAACCCGAAGCA
This sequence comes from Micromonospora sp. ATLC16, assembly GCF_057196645.1. Taxonomy (NCBI): domain Bacteria; kingdom Bacillati; phylum Actinomycetota; class Actinomycetes; order Micromonosporales; family Micromonosporaceae; genus Micromonospora; species Micromonospora sp. ATLC16. The sequence goes on along the minus strand of NZ_JBXUOW010000016.1, from coordinate 30,905 downwards.
GCTTCGGTGGTGTGGGAGAAAATTCTGCGGGGGCACCACGGTGTCGTCCACCTCAACGGACCCCGACATCTGGCACCGTTCATCGGAGCACGAATACCGACCACACGCTTGGAGGATCGATGCCGGAGATCGAGGCAGTCACGATATGCAGCAGCTCCAAGTTCTACGACACAGCCCGACGTGCCGAGGCAGCGTTCCGCCGCCTGGGCATGACCGTCTACACGCCGCGCTACGACTTCAACGAACAGCATGTGCAGGTCAACGAGTCGGACAAGATCCAGCTCACGCGTGATTTCTTGGCGAAGATCGCGAAGTCGGATGCGATCTTCGTGGTGGCGAACGGCGGATATGCCGGCGTCAGCGTGTGCATCGAGGTCGGCTACGCCGTGGCGCAGGGCAAGGTGGTGTTGTTTTCCGAGCAGCCGACGGAGTTCGCGCTCCGGGCGCTGGTCGACACAGTGATCCCGATCGAGGAGATCGGCCCAGGGGTGCGATCGGTTGCCGGGGTCGTAGTGGCGGGCCGGCCGTCGGCCTAGAGGCTCGCACAAGGTCGCTGTGGCACCGCATGGGCGCGGACTCACTCATCCACAGCCGGTTCTTCGGCAAAGCCGCAGCGCGGCGACCCGGGCCAGCACCGGCCGGATCGCACCATCCTGACCGCTCGGGCCGATCTCGACGCCTTCGAGCCACACCCATTCGCCGTCGTACCACTCGCTGAGGTCCGGCCGGACCCGGACGATCCGGAGCCGGAGCAGACCGTCCGCGTACCGGTAGTCGGGAGCGGCGAGCTGGACCACGTCCCCGGCGGCGACGGACACATACGGGACGACCGGCACCCGCGCTACCGCCGCCGCATTGGCGTGGCCATGCGGCCGGGCCGGCGGCTGCCGTCCGGTCCCAGCGGCCAGCGCTGCCCGCCGCGCCCGCAGGATCAGCCGGTTGCGGATCTGCGCGGGCGACAGGTCGAAGACGTTCATCGCCAGTACGTCCGCAGGCAGCGCACGATGATCGTGTCGGCCCAGTCCGCCCGGGGGCAGGTGCCGTCGACGCGGCAGTCCGGGCACTTCCTGGTACGCGGATCCTCGGCGGGGCTCCGCCAGTGCACCTCGAACAGCCGGTTCGCCCTGGCGAGCTGAGCAGGCGTCACGAAGAGGTCGTTGTCCGCATCCGGCCGAGCGGACCGGACCGGCTCGCCGTCGGTTGACCCTCGGAGCCTCCCACGGTTCCGCTCGCCTCGCCGGCCCGGTTCGTAGCGACCCGCACGTTGATTCCGCGCCGAAGACGCCACCGGCGGTTCCTCGGGCCGCTCGTAGACAAGCGCACCGTCGCACCGCGAGGTCACCCGCAGCTCCGGTACGAGATGCTCGACCGACACCCGCCGGAACCGCCCCGGCACCTCCCCGTCCGGCACGGCCTGCCCGGTCAGGTCGAGCGCGACCGGCCCCGGCCGCAAGAACCACGTCCACCGCCTACCCACGGCCCGCCCCTGTCCCGTGGCCGGACAGCACCTCGTCGGGGGCCGGGCCGCGACGTCCGAGCCAGACGCGGCGGCACCGGCGTCCGCGCACCTGCCAGGGCAACAGACCGGAGTACGCAGTGGAGCGGTAGGTCGACATGTCGCCGCCTTTCCACGGTGGGCGGGAAGGTGTGATCGGAACGCGGCGGCCGTTCGGGGGGATCGACCGGCCGCCGCGCTGTGACCATGCTGGAACGCTCCGCATTGGATTCGCAACGTTCCAGAGCAGATTTTCGTGCTTGTGCATTGACTTTCTTTGCCGAACCCGATAAGCGTTACAGCAGCAGGTAACGCAGTGTTGCGAACCGGAACCAGGGAGTGTGCGAATGGCCGAAGACATCGGATCGACCGTGCCGCGCCGGCAGCTCGGCCGGCTGCTGCGCCAGTTCCGCAACGAGGCCGGGGTGACGCTGGACGCCGCCGCAGAGGCCCTGGAATACAGCCGACAGAAGATCTGGCGGCTCGAATGCGGCATGGGCTCCGTCCGGGTGCTCGACGTCAAGGCGATGTGCGAGCTGTACGGGGTGTCCCCGGAGATGACCGAGGCGATGCGCGGCCTGGCCGTCGAGACGAAGTCCAAGGGCTGGTGGCACGCCTACGGCGATGCGGTGCCGAGCTGGTTCGAGCTGTACGTCGGCCTGGAATCCGCCGCTTCGCGGCTGCGCGGCTACGACGAATCGCTGATCCCCGGCATCCTCCAGACCAAGGAGTACGCACACGCGCTGATCCGCCTCGGCCGAATGATGAGTGACGAGGAACGAGAACGGGCCGTTGAGGTACGGCTACAGCGCCAAGCTCTGCTCACCCGTCGGCTTCCCGCCGCACCTCGCCTGGAGTCGATCCTGTCGGAGGCGGTACTCCGGCGCAGCGTCGGTGGTCCGGCGGTCATGGGCGGCCAACTCGACCACCTCATCCGGCTGTCGGGTCTGCCGAACGTGTCGGTCAGGGTGCTTCCGCTGGTAGCAGGCCCGCAGCCTGGTGCCGTGGCCGGCACCTTCATGGTTCTCGACTTCCCGCCGACCAAGGGCGGTCGGGCCGCACCGGAGCCGTCGGTCGTCTACAGCGAGTCGTTGACCGGGGCGCTCTACCTCGACAAGCCCGATGAACTCGCGGCATACGAACGTGTCTGGCGGGGACTGGATGCGCTCGCCCTCGGCGAGGCAGAATCGAAGGACATGATCAAAGGGCTGATCGGGGAGATTCGGCATGACTGACCTGACCGGCGCCGTCTGGCGCAAGAGCACCCGCAGCGGCGACAACGGCGGCGCCTGCGTCGAGGTCGCCGACAACATCCCCAGCCTCGCCGCCGTCCGCGACTCCAAAGACCCGACCGGACCCGCCCTCACCTTCTCTCCTGCGGCCTGGGCCGCCTTCGTCCGCGCTGCGCGGTCGCCGAGCCAAACTGGCTGATGGACTCTGCCGACTCAGCGATCGGGTCTGAGCGCGGACGTTTCAGCGGTCCTGGCCGGTCAACTCTTCACGAGCTTGCGCGGGTCCCCGCCGCCCTAGACCTTCACCAACCGGGTAGACGCCAGGCGCCTCCGGCGCCTTTTCGTCGAGGATGGAGGGAATGAGGTGCTGCAGGAACTCCTGCGTCTCATCGTCGACTGAGTAGACAAGGCACCCCCGCAGCCCACGGGTGAGCAGCACCTTATATGCGTTACGGATCAACCGGTCAGCGTTGCGAGCGATGCGAGGCCGCTCTCCCGTGCCGATGATGGCAACATCCTTGGACTGGCTTGGTTGGCTGACGAAGCGCCCATTCCGCACGACCAGGTCTCCGCCGAGGATGACCCCCGACCAGTCGTATTCGAAGCCCTGAGCTACCCCGCACCCCGATCATCGTCACTCGGCTCATAGTGGACTTCGACCTTGCGGGTCGGTCTCACCAGACCGGCCAGGAACTCGCGCGTTTCGGGGTCGACCGAGTGGATGATCGTCCCGCGCATACCGCGGGTCAGCAGCACCTTGTAGGTGTTGCGGATCAGCCGGTCGGCTTCGTCGTCGCTCACGGCTTTGCGGCTCCGCAATGCTGGGTCCTTCGACTCGCCCCGCCGAGTCACCAGTCGGCCGTCGCGTGCCACCAGGTCGGGGCCGATGATGACACCGGACCAGTCGTACTCGAAGCCTTGGGCGGTGTAGACGCAGCCCACCTGATCGAAGCCGTTCGGATCGGTGGCCCAGAAGGCGCTACCGGGAGCATCACCCACGCTGCGATCGCTCTTGACGTTCCAGGGTCGGGCCCACTCGCCGACCACCACGTCCGGCACCAGGGTGCCGTCGGGTCGAGGGTCGCTCCACGGCCAGCAGTAACCGGCCGACATCCGGGCCGTCTGTCCCGACTCACCGGCCGCGCCCGGCGGGCGTTGGCGCGCCTGCAGGAACGCCTCCAGCTGCGTCGGGGACTCCGCCAGCCGCAGCTCGAACCGTCCGTCGCCGGCCCACCTGGTCGGTCCGTCGCCGTCGAGGCCGAGCAGGGCGAGCGCCCAGTCTTCGTACGCCGCGCTGCCGCCGCACCGGAACTGGTCGTGCAGGGCGACGACTTCGACCTCCAGGCCCAGCCTCCCGGCGTACGCCGAGATGACCTCGACGTTGCCCAGCTCCCCCGGCTTGACCACCTGATGCTCGTCGAGCAGGAAGACCGGCACGCGCGCGGTCGAGATCAGTTCGTCCAGCTGCGGCCTCGCCCGGTCCCGCCGGGCCTTGGGTGTGTACCGGTTGACGGAGGTTTCCCGGATCCGGTGTGCCTCATCGCAGAGCAGCACTTCGATGTCGTTGGCCCCGGCGTCCATGAAGCTGTTGAAGTACTTGAACATCCCTTGGAGCCGGGTCGAACGGTGTCCGGCGTAGCGACGCAGGGTTTGGGTGAACGCGCGGGAGCCGGTGGCGTGCAGCACGGTCCGACCCTGACGGGCCAGTTCACCCATCACCGACAGGGCGATGACGCTCTTGCCGCTGCCTGGTCCGCCGGCCACCACCACTGCCCGCTTTCGGTTCGCCTTCCGGGCCCGCTCGACCGCGTGCAGCACCAATTCGTACGCTACGTGCTGCTCGTCGAGCAGGGTGAACTGTGACCGGTCCTTGAGTTCCTGCGCGGCGTACCGCAGTAGATGTCGACTGGGCCGGACGGTGCTGGTCAGGAAGCGATCGGCGGAGGCCGCGCCGGATTTCGGCGCGAACCGCGACTGGAGATAGGCGAGCCACTGGCCGCGACGCTGCCTGGTGAAGAGTCGGCTCTGCTCGGTGACTGGTCGGTCGAGCAGGTCGACGATGTTCCGGTCGACGGCGTTGTGCAGGTAGGCGGCACCGTGTAGCGGATACCGCTGGCGGCCCAGGATGCCGAGAAAGTCGGTGAGGTACTGGCAGTAGTCGGCGACCTGCACGCCGGGGTGCAGTCGTGGTCCACGCGCGTGCTCGACCGCGACCAGGGTGTCGGATTCCTCGTACGCGGTCGCGTTGGACCACTGCTTCAGCTCGACGACCAGATAGGAGTCATCCCCGTTGTGAGGATCAACGCCGGCGAGCACCGCGTCGATGCGTCGGCTGGTCAGCGGCAGCTGGTACTCGACCAGCACCTCCACCTGATCGAGGCCCGCGTCGGCGAGATCCTGCGCCAGCACCGGCAGGCTGTTCATCCAGGACCGCCGTTCTGCCTGGCTCACGCCGTGGCGGATCGACCACAGATGCTCGGCGACCTGGTCGGCGAGGGCGCCGTCAGTGGACAGACGCAACAGATTGGCGGCGGACGTCCGAAACGCCGACATTGACACATGCCCCCAGGCAGCACGATGTGATCGTGCGGATGGGGGGCATATCCATGCACCGGAAGCCCGTCGGACCGCTTGGCTCTGAGCACCTTACCGAGTCGGATCGGGGTGTTGGTGGCTAGTCGGTGCGGTCGACCGAAGGAGCCTTGGCCGCCGATCCGTACGAGCGCTCGACCGGGTAGCGACGCGCCGCCTCCGTCAACTTGTCGGTCGCGGCAGCCACCGGATCGACGCCCAGCATGTCGCTCAGGCGGGCCAGGTAGATCATGACGTCGCCGATCTCGGCGCGCACCCGTGCGCCGTGCTCGGGATCGGCCATCACCTGCGCGGATTCCTCCGGGGTGAGCCACTGCAACTCGGCCAACAGCTCGCCCACCTCGCCGGCGAGCGCCATCGCCAGGTTCTTAGAACCCCCGGGTTCCTGAATCGTGTCGGACCGGTGTCCTAGCGTGGGGCGATGACCGACATGGTGGCGATCGTCCGGCGGGCCTGCCTGCGTCTTCCCGAGGTCAGCGAGCGGCTGAGCCACGGCACCCCGACCTGGTTCATCCGGGGCAAGAGGTCGTTCGCCATGGTCTGGCCGGACGGCCATCATCAGGACGACTTCGCCCACCTGTGGTGCGCCGCGCCGCCGGGTGCGGCTGTCGAGCTGATCGCGGAGGATCCGCAGACCTACTTCCGCCCGCCCTATGTGGGGCATCGCGGCTGGGTCGGCGTACGCCTCGACACTGGTATCGGCGAGGCGGAGCTGGCAGAGGTCGTTGAGGACGCATATCGGGCGGTGGCACCCCGGACCCTGCTGGCCCGGCTTGACACGCCCTGAGGGTGGGGCAACCAGGCTGACGCCCGGCGTCGGGCCAGAAGCAGTTGCAGATCACTACCAGCTGGGAGACAGCGTGTCGGGTCGATTCGTGTACTGGATGAACGTGTCGGTCGATCTGCGGATCGAGCGCGCCCTGAATGAGCAGGGCGGCGGCGACTGGATGCGCATCGGGGAGTCGTTGCACCGGGAGTTCAACGCGCGGGCTCGGGCGATGTCGCTCATGATCGAGGGCCGCACGATCTACGAGACGATGGAGGCGTTCTGGCCGGGCGCACGAGATGACGAGTCCCTGCCGGGCTTCATGCGTGAGTACGGCGAGATCTGGACGTCGATGCCCAAGGTGCTGGTCTCGCGCACCCGCGACAGCGCCGGACACAACACCCGCGTCATCGGCGGGGACGACGCGATCGAGCAGCTCGGACGGCTGCGGGAGCAGACCGACGGCGACATCGGAGTCGGCGGCGCAACCCTGGCGACCAGTCTGCTGCGGGCGGGGCTGCTCGACGAACTACTGCTCTTCACCCACCCCGTCGTGCTCGGCACCGGTCGGCCGTTGTTCGACGCGCACGACGAACCGGTCGAGCTGGACCTGATCGAGCAGGCGTCGTTCGAGCATGGCGTGACGATGCACCGGTACGCGGTCCGGGGTGCCCACGACGCGGGTTCGGTGGCCTGACGAGCCACTCGGGGCCTTCGGTCGAAGCTGCACCGCCTCGGGCCCTGAGGAGCCACCTCGGGAGCTGGGGGCGGTTTTTCGTGTGTGGACAATCCTTTCGCCACTGTGGCCGGAAGTTTGCCTGAAATCGGCAGAAGCCATGGACATATCGACATGGCTTTTGTTAACTTCAGCCCGGATGTTACGACGAGGTGAATCGCCACCGGGGCCAGCACCACGCTCGTGTCCTCCGACGGCCCCTCGGACACCTGCCCAGTTCCCAGTTTCCCGCGCCCGCGCCGTCCACCGGCGGCACAACGGGCCATCCGGTGCTGCCCGACATCCGGAGGAGAAGCTCAGCACCCCGTACGTCCCGACCTGCCCGACCCGTCCTCACACCAAGGAGAGGCAGTTGAAGAGACGACTCGCGCTCGCCGTGGCCGGCCTGACGACCATCACGCTCGTCGCCCCGCCCGCCAGCTCGATGGCCGCGCCGACCACCCCCACGGCCGCGCCCGGCACCTCAAGTCCCCCGCCCGACTCGGCCTTCCAGAAAGTCACCCTCAACGACCGTCCCGGCGAGCCGATGGACCTCGCCGTGCTGCCCGACGGCCGGGTGCTGCACGTGACCCGCGCCGGCGAGGTGTGGCTGCACGACCCAGACACCGGGCGCAACACGATCGCCGCCACCCTCGACGTCTACCAGCACGACGAGGAGGGCCTGCAGAACGTCGCCATCGACCCGGGTTTCGGCCGACGCGGCAACAACTGGGTCTACCTGTACTACTCGCCGCCGATGGACACGCCGGTCGACGACCCGGCCACCCCGGACGTCAACGAGGGCGACGCGCCGGCCTGGGGCACCGAGGAGGAGCTCGCGCCGTTCCAGGGCGTCCTCCGACTGTCCCGGTTCCGGCTGGTCAGGAACACCCTGGACCTGCGTACCGAGCAGCGGATCATCGACGTGCCGGTGAACCGGGGCATCTGCTGCCACGTCGGCGGGGACATCGTCTTCGACGCGAAGGGCAACCTCTATCTGTCCACCGGAGACGACACGAACCCGTTCGAGTCCGGCGGGTACGCCCCGATCGACGAGCGACCCGGCCGCAATCCCGCGTACGACGCGCAGCGCACCGGCGCCAACACCAACGACCTGCGCGGCAAGATCCTGCGGATCAGGGTCGGCGCCAACGGCAGGTACACCATTCCCAAGGGGAACCTGTTCAAGCCCGGCACCCGGGGAACCCGCCCCGAGATCTACCTGATGGGTCTGCGTAACCCGTTCCGGATCGAACTGGACCGCAAGACCGACGATCTGTACGTCGCCGACTACTCACCCGACGCCCGCCAGCCCGACCCGCTGCGCGGACCGGCGGGGCACGGCAAGTGGTTCGTGGCCCGCAAGGCCGGCAACCACGGCTGGCCCTACTGCGTCACCCCGCAGCTACCGTACCGGGACTACGACTTCGCCACCGAGGAGTCCGGCGCGGAGTTCGACTGCACGGCGCCGGTGAACGAGTCGCCGAACAACACCGGGCTGCGGAAGCTGCCCGCCACGCAGCAGCCGGACGTGTGGTACAGCTACGACCTGTCCCCCGAGTTCCCGGAGCTGGAGACCGGCGGCATTGGGCCGATGGCCGGTCCGGCGTACCGCTTCGATCGCTCCACCACCCGGGGCCGCAACCCGGTGGCGTGGCCGGCTTACTACGACGGCAAGCCGCTGTTCTACGAGTGGACCCGTGACTATGTGAAGGCGTTCCAGTTGGACCGGCGCGGCAAGCTCGACGGGATCGAGCCGGTGCTGCCCTCGGTCGTCTTCGACAACCCGATGGACCTGGAGTTCGGCCCCGACGGCGCGCTGTACGTCCTCGAGTACGGCGACGGTTTCTTCAGCGAGAACCCGGAAGCGCAGGTGGCCCGGATCGACTTCATCGGTCGGGACGGCAACCGAAGCCCGATCCCGGCGGTATCGGCCAGCCCGACCGCCGGTCTGGCCCCGCTGACGGTGGAGTTCTCCAGCGAGGGCACCACCGATCCGGACGGCGACCGACTGCGCTACGAGTGGTATCTGGACGACGACGACCGGGTCGACTCGCGGTCGGCGAACCCGACGTTCACCTACCGCGAGAACGGAAGCTACGACGCGACGCTGAAGGTGACCGACCGGAAGGGACGCTCGGCGTCGGCGTCGGTGCGGGTCGTGGTCGGCAACGCCGTGCCGGTGGTCGAGCTGGTCGCGCCGGTCGAGGGCCAACCCTTCGCCTTCGGCGACACCGTTCGGTACGAGGTACAGGTCAGCGACGACCAGCCGGTGGACTGTGCCCGGGTCAGCGTGACCTACATCCTCGGTCACGACGACCACGGCCACCCGCAGACCACCGCCAACGGCTGCACCGGTTCGATCCTCACCACTGTCCCGTCGGGGCACGACCCGGCGACCGACAACCTGTCCGCCGTGTTCGTCGCCTCGTACACCGATCCCGGTGACGACGGACTGCCGCCGCTTACCGGGACCGACCAGGTCGTGCTCGTACCCGGCGTGTAGACCCACGAGAGGAGTCATCATGTGTTACGGCTACGACGGGATGGCCGCGCTGCGGCGTTCCGTCCTCGACCGGCGGGGCCTGCTACGCGGCTCGATGGCCGCGATGGCCGGTGTCGGCCTCGCCACCGCGGGGGTGGGCGCGACAGCCGCCTCCGCCGGTCCGAAGCACGGCCCCGGGCACGGCCCCGGGCACGGGCATGGCGGTCGGCGGCGGGTGCCGCCGGGGCTGATCAGCATCCAGCTGTGGACGGTCCGCGACGCGCTGAACGGTGAGCCGGGCTACGACGCCACACTGCGGCACCTCGCCCGGGTCGGCTACCCGAAGGTGGAACTGGCGCTGGGTTACTTCGGCCGCAACGCCGCCCAGCTGCGCCGCTTCCTGGACAGCATCTGCATCAAGGCCACGTCCAGCCACGACGGGATCAGCGAGACTCCCGCCGCGCTTCAGGAGAAGATCCGCAACGCGGTGACGCTGGGTCAGAAGTTCATGGTGGTGCCGTACCTCTACTCGGAGAACGCCGACGACTGGAAGCAGTGGGCGGAGCAGATGAACGTCGAGGCCGCCGCGGCGGCCCGCGCCGGTCTGCGCTACGGCTACCACAACCACGCCCACGAGTTCACCATCGACCTCGGTGGCGGTCGTACCCCGTGGGACATCCTGACCGAGGAGCTGGATCCCCGGCTCGTCCACCTGGAGATCGACATCTACTGGGCGGTCACCGGCGGCATCGAGTCCGGCGACGGTGCGAGCGACCCCGAGGGCTTCACCCTGGACGTCATCCGCTCCGCGCCCCAGCGGGTGCTCCAGTACCACGTCAAGGACCGGCACGCCGCCGACGGCGACATGGCCGACCTCGGCACCGGAATGATCGATTTCAGGCGGATCTTCCGGAGGCACCCGGTGCTGGAGTACATCGTGGAGAACGACACGCCGGACGTGACGCCTCAGCTCACCGCCGAGATCGGCTACCGCTACCTGCGTAACCTGCGGTACTGACGTTCTGGTCGGCAGCTAGGTGGGGCGTCAGGACCGACGACGGCCGGTCCTGACGCCCCGTTCCCAGTTGCCGCCGCCGGTGCAGGTCGGCCTACCGAAGCCGGCGGGCGGGAAACCGGGTCGGTGGGTCGGCGATCGCGTCCTGGGCGGCGACCAGTTGGAGTTCCCGGGTGCCGGCCGCCAGGGTGGCCTCCAGCACCGCGAAGATCGAGGCGGTGGTGCGTTCCAGCGCCGTGGCCGGCGAACCCGTCGTGGACAGGTGCGCCAGGTACAGGGCGGCGGTGACGTCTCCGCCACCGTTGGGGTTGATCGGCAGCAGCGGGGTGGTCACCGCCCAGGCACCGGCGTCCGAGACCGCGACCACCTCCAGCGTGTCCGCCGGCAGGTCGCCGTGGAGCACGCTGGTCACCAGAACGTGCCGGGGCCCGGTGGCGCGTACCGCGTCGACGGCCGCCAGCAGGTCGTCGACCGTGTTCGTCGGGCGGCCGGCGAGGAACTCCAGCTCGAACTGGTTCGGGGTGACGATGTCCGCGCGCGGCACCACCACGTCGCGCAGGTACTCCGGGATGCCGGGCCGGACGAACATGCCCCGGCCGACGTCGCCCATCACCGGGTCGCAGCAGTAGAGGGCGTCCGGGTTGGCGGTCTTGACCAGGGTCACCGCGTCGAGGATCACCGCGCCCATCGCCGGATCTCCCTGGTAGCCGGAGAGCACCGCGTCGGCGTCGCCGAGCACGCCACGGTCGGCGATGCCGGCGATCACCTCGGCGACGTCGGCGGGGGCCAGCAGCGGTCCGCGCCACTCGCCGTACCCGGTGTGGTTGGAGAAGTGCACGGTCAGCACCGGCCAGACCTCGTGGCCGAGCCGTTGCAGCGGGAACACCGCCGCCGAGTTGCCGACGTGACCGTAGGCGACCGAGGACTGGATGGACAGGATCTTCACCGTCTCATCATGGCGGTCGGTGGCCCTCGGTGGGCAGGTGCCGCGCTAACGCCCGTCGCGCAACGTGAGCACGTACGTGGCGGTGAACGCGACGGCGCGATCCGCGTCCTGGGACAACTCGGCGAGGGCGCGGGCGGCCGTACGCCCCGGAATGTCGGCGAGCGCCTGCGTCAGCCGGCTCCGGACGGGTGATTCGACGCCGTCGGTGGCGAGGCGCTCGACCAGCCGGCCGGCGATCTGCTCCGCCAGGGCCGGCTCACCGGCCAGCGCGGTCAGTGCGTCGGCCGCGTCGGCCTCGTTCGTCTCCTCGACGACCATGTCGATCAGGGTCGGGATCGCCGCTGCCACGCCACGTGCCCCGAGCGCGAGCGCCGCGTACCTGCGGACCACGACGTCGGGGTTGACGAGGGCGTCCCGCAGCAACGCGGTCGCGTCTTCGTCCGCTATCTCGGCGATGGACTGGACGGCGCGTTTGCGTACCTCGGCGTCGGGTGCGTCGAGGCCCGGCGCCAGCAACGCGGCGGCGCCGTGGGCCGACTGCGCCAGCGCCCAGCGCAGGGCACCGGCGACGTTCGGGTCCGACTCGCTCAACGCCGCCTCGACCAGCACCTCCACCGGCACCGCCGCCTCGCCGGTCGAGGACAGGGCGGCGTGTTGGCGTCGCCCGGCGTTCTCCGAGCCGAGGGCCTGGAGCAGGGCGACGACCTGGAGCACGTCCGCCCAGTCGGCGGGCTGCGCGGCCCCGATCCGACGCAGGCGGGTGAGCAGCTCCGTCTGGGCCGCGATCCGCTCCCGGGTCTGCTGGATCAGGTCTGCCACGAGCTGTGCGGGGGCGAAGCCGGGATCGTCCAGCGCCCGCCGGACCTCCCGCAGCGACAGCCCCAACGACCGCAGGCTCTCGATGTGGAAGATCCGGCGGATGTCGTCGCTGGAGTACTCCCGGTAGCCGGCCCCACTGCGGCCCGTCGGCTCCACCAGGCCCAGCGACTCGTAGTGCCGGAGCATGCGGGCGCTGACGCCGGATCGTCGCGCCACATCGCCGATCAACACCGCGGTCACCGCTTCCGATCGTTCTCGCCGAGGGCCACCACCCGCTTCGCCTCCTCGATCGCGAATTCGAAGCCGGAGTCCGGATCGTCGAGCAGACGTTCCGTGGCGATCGCGTGCTGACGTACCCCGGGTTCGGCATCGCGTGCCGCGGCCCGCAGGATCGGTGTGATCACCTCACCGAGCGCGATCAGCGCCCGGCTGAGGCTCAACTGCGTCTCCCGCCCGCCGCGCCCGAGCTGGGCCGCCAGCACCTCGGCCAGGGCCGGCTCGTCACCGTGGGGTACCAGCACCACCGCCGCCCGCCAGGCGCTGCGGGCCACCTCGTCGTCGGCGTCGGTCAGCAACGCCCGGGTGATCGCCGGCCACGCCCGCCGGTCGCCGATCTTCGACAGCGTGTGCAGCGCCTGGCTCCGGGCCTGCGCAGTGCCGGAGCGCAGCTCCTCGACGAGCCCGGGTACGGTCAGTGTGGCCGGGTGCCGGGTGAGGGCCCAGGTGAGCATCTCGCGTACGGAGAACTCGGGCTCGACCGCGCACCGCTCCACGAGCTTGTCGATCAGCCGACCGTCGGGAGTCGTGCCGGCCGCGAGTGCGGCTCGCAGCCGCACCGACGGGTCGCCGTGCTCCAGCCCGCGCAGCATCCGCGCTGTCTCCGTGGTCTCCTGTGACGTGTTCATCCGGATCACCTCCTCGACACAGTGAAGACCTTGTCACTCTGTCAAGGTCAAGCCGTGGGTGCCGGCAGATCGCCCCCCCGGTGACCGCGCCCACCTCGCCCGACCGCCCCGGAAAGCGTGTTTGACCTGCATGCAGACTGGAGATCAAGAGCCTGAAGCTCGACAACGAGGGGGATCACGCGTGTCCGAGAACGCCATCGACCGGCACTATCACACAGCCGACCGTCCGGCCGACGTCACCGACCCGCTGCTGTGGCGACTCGCCCTGGACGTCGCCGACGCGCACGCACCGGGCGAGGACGGTGGCTGCACCCACCTGCTGTGCGCCGGCCAGAACTGGCCGTGCGAGCCGTGGCAGCGGGCCCAGCGGGCGCTCAACCTCGCCCAGGGACGCACGGCCGACGAGGCAATTGCTCCTGCCGCCACTCAGGACGACACCTGGGCAGCCCCGACCGCCCGCCCGACGTGGTCGACGGATCACTCCCGCCGCCGGTCCGCCGCCTGAGCGAGCCGGCCCGGCCGAGGGCTGTCAATGTAACGTTGACAGGTGCTTGACCCGCTCGATCAACTGGCCGGCATTCCGGAAACCCGGGACCGGCTCGACGACGCCGAACTCGATCTCATCGACCGGGCCCGGCAGGCCGGCGCCACCTGGAACCAGGTCGCCGGAGCACTGGGGCTAAGCAGTCGCCAGGCCGCCGAGCAGCGCCGTCAGCGCCTGGCCGTCGCGCGCACGAGTCGCCGGAATGAATCCGACAGGCGCTGGCCGGCCGAGGTCGCCGCACTGCGCAGCCTCCTCACCGACCTGTGGCGTTGGATCGACGCCGACCGTCGCTGGGATACCCGCTTTCCCAGGGCCGCGCTCACCCGCCGCACCACCGTGCTCGCCTTGGAGGCCGAGCCGGGGGCCCTGTACGACCTGGCCGCCCGCATCCGCGCCGACCTACCGGCCGCCGATCCCGGTTTGCCCGCTCCGGTACGCGCCGTCGCCCGCCGCCTCGCCGAGGCTCTGTCAACGCGACGTTGACATCCGTCCGCAGGTGTTGCCTCGATACGACTCAAGACAGGACGCTGTGAGCCACTCTGACTTGATTCCGGAGGGCCCGTGCGGCGCAACGCGATCCTGTTCGTGGCGGTATCCCTGCTGTCCGGCCTCGGCGGCAGCGCGATGGCCCTGGTCACCGGCATCTGGATCCTCGACCTCACCGGCTCGCCCGGCCTGGCCGCGCTCGCCGGCCTCTGCACCTACGCGCCCACCCTCGCCGGCCCGTGGCTCGGCGCTGTCGTCGACCGGCTGCCCCGACGCCCGGTCGTCGTCGCGGCCAACCTGACCCTCGCCGCCACCCTGCCCAGCCTGCTGGCGGTGCGTGGCCCCGGCCAGGTGTGGCTGCTGTTCTGCGTGGCCACGGTCTACGGCATCGCGTACGTCCTGATCGACGCGGGCGAGAGCGCTCTGCTGCCGGCGGCCCTGTCGCCGGCCCATCTCGGACGGGTCAACGGGTGGCGCTCCAGCGCCCAGGAAGGCATCAAGCTGGTCGCGCCGTTGGCCGGCGCCGGCCTGTACACCTGGCAGGGCGGCCATCTGGTCGCCCTGCTCGCCGCCGTACTGCCGGTTCTCGCCGCAGCCGGCTTCGCGGCGCTGCGCCTGACCCGCACGCCGCCGCCGGTCGCTCCCCGGGACCAGGGAGTCCGAGTCGGCCTGGCCGTCCTGTTCGGCTCCCCGTCCATCCGACGACCTGTCGTGCTGGCCGGGGTCGCCATCGGCATGTCCGGCTTCGTCACCGCCGCCGGCTACGCCGTCGTCACCGACACGCTCGGCCTCCCGGCGACGTTCCTGGGCGTGCTGCTCAGCGCCCAGGGTGCCGGGTCGGTCGCCGGTGGACTGGTCGTCGGCCGGTTGATCGCCCGGTTCGACCCGACGGCGGTGGCTCTCGCCGGAGCCGGACTCTTCGCGATCAGCTGCCTGGGTCGTTGCCTGCCGTGGTGGCCAGTGGTGGTCTCCGCGTCGGTGGTGACCGGTCTGGGGTTGCCGTGGGCGCTCGTCGCGGCCGTCACCGCCGTCCAGACACACAGCCCCGACGCGCTGCTCGGTCGCGTCGCCGCCACCGCCAACACGGTCATGTTCGGGCCGATCGCCGCGACGACACCGCTCGGCTCCGCCGCCGTGCTGCTCGGCCCACGACCACCGCTCGTCCTCGCGGCCGCCGTCTGCCTCACCGCCTGCACGCTGACCCGGTGGTTCATGGCCCACAGCCTGGTCGCTAGGGGTCAACTGCCCGGCGGTCATCGGACGCCGCGTTGACGTCCGGCACCAACAGCCCCGGTTCAGCCCGACCCGGGGCCGGCGACTGTCTGGTTGCCGTCGGCACAGTCGCGCCGCGCACGGCTCTCGCCGCCCGCCGAGCCGCGGTCGGGTCGGGCGGCCCAGCCGGTATCCGGGCTCACTGTGGCGCGGCGGACGCCTCCTCGGCGTCCCGATCGGGGCAGCATACGGTCAGCGCGGCGGGCACGGCGCGTACCTTCAGTTTCCGGGCCGTGGTGCGGGCGCCGCCGTCCAGCTCGTACGTCTTGGGTTCGGCGAAGCGGACCTTGACCTTGCGTCCCCGGGTGATCCGCACGAACTTGGAGTTCTCGGAGCGGCCGGTGGCCATCTTGCCGAGGGTCCGGGCCCAGTCGACGGCGCCGCTGGCGGTGGAGACGCCGATCTCCAGCGAGCCGCTGTCGGGGCGGGCGTCGTCGAAGGCGGGGATGCCGCCGGTGATGGTGCCGACGTTGCCGAACAACACGCAACTGGCCGCACCGTCGAACCAGAGGGCACCGTCTACGGTTATCCGGGTCCGGGTCAGCTCGCCACGCACGTGGCGGATCCCGGTCCACACGTAGGCGAGCCGGCCGAGACGCCCCTTCATCTCCCGGTCGGCCTCGCGGATGAGGTCGCCGTCGAAGCCGGCACCGGCCATCACCGCGAAGTGCTCGCCGTTGAGCTTGCCCAGGTCGAGCCGGCGCCGCTGCCCGTGCAGACCGATCTGGACCGCCTCGCGCAGATCCTCGGGTATGTCCAGGTTGGTGGCGAACAGGTTGGCGGTGCCGGCGGGCAGGATCGCCATCGGTACGCGGGATCCGGCGAGGGTGTCGGCGCAGCGTTGGACCATGCCGTCGCCGCCCCAGACGAAGACCAGTTCGGCACCCTTGTCGAGCGCCTTGCGGACCTTCTTCGGCGCCTTACGGCTCTTGGGCACCTCGTACCAGAGCAGATGTTCGACGCCCGCGCCGACGAGGGCGGCGCGCAGCTCGTCCAGGCCGCCACCGAGGTTCTTCTTCCGGTGGGCCACGACCGCGACGGTGCCGACCGCCACGGCGGACGCAGGCCGGTCCGGATCCACCAGCACACTCGCACTCATGCTGGTCAGTGGTACCCAACGGCCAGCGATTTCACGCCTGGTGGACGTAGTTGCCACCGCAGGCGCTCTCCGAAGTCGCTCATGACGGTCAGGCACCCGTGGCGCACTTGGTGACCAGGCGGTTGCCGAGCACGAGGTGGTCGATCTCGGTGCTCAGGAAGCAGTTCAGCGCGTCGGTCGGGCTGCACACGATCGGTTCGCCGGCCACGTTGAAGGACGTGTTGATCAGGCACGGCACGTTGGTCAGCGTGGTGAACCGCTGCAGCAACGCCGCCAGCTTCGGGGTCTGCTCGGTGGTGACGGTCTGCACCCGGGAGGTGCCGTCGACGTGCACAGCACCGGGGATGACCTCCCGGAACTCCGGTCGGACCGGGAAGACGAAGGTCATGTAGGGCGAGTGGACCTTCCGGCCCATCTCGAAGACCCTCGGTGCGTCGTGCTCCATCACCAGCGGCGCGAACGGCCGGAACGGCTCCCGGTGCTTGACCCGCTCGTTGATGATGTCTTTGATGTCGGGGAAGTTCGGGTTCGCCAGGATACTGCGGTGCCCGAGTGCCCGGGGTCCGTGCTCGATCCGGCCCTCGAACCAGCCGATCACTACCTTGCCGGTGAGCAGCTCGGCCACCTGGTCGACAACCTCGTCGTCGGTCAGCCGGGCAGTCCACTCCACCCGGTCGGCGAACTCACCGAGCGCCCGCTCGACCTCGGCGTCGTCGTACTCCGGCCCCAGGTACGGGGTGACCGACGGCGCGTACTTCACCTCGGCGGTGTTGGCCGGGTGGTTGACCCACGCGAACACCGTCGCGCCGATGGCCACACCGGTGTCACTGGCGCCGAAGCTCACCGAGACGTCGGAGAACCGCGAGCCCTCCAGCAGCTCGGTGTTGTTGACGCAGTTGAGCGCCACCCCACCCTCGACCAGCAGGTGATCCAGGTCGGTCCGGGTCTCCAGCGCCGCCACCTGGTGCCGGGTCACCACGGTCACCATCTCCTGGACCGCCGCCGCGACCCGGGACTGGTAATCGATGGTGGCCTGCACTGGACCGAAGTGCTTCTCCAGCAGGGGCTCGAACTGCCGCGGGTTCTCCAGGTCGTTCGGCAGGACCATGGTGTACCGCCCGCCCTCGTGCAGTTCGACGAAGTGTTCCAGGAACGGGTTGGGCGACGGCGGCTCGCCGAACCCGGCCAGGCCCATGACCTTGTATTCGTCATTGTTGGGCACGAATCCCAAGAACCGCGTGACGCAGGAGTAGAGATTGCCCAGCGAGTCATTGGCCGTGACGAACGAGTCCTCGAAGACCCTGATCCGGCCGTCCCGGATCTCCCCGGTCAGCGACGACAGCAGCTCGGCCCGGCCGTCGCTGATCAGGAATGCCGCGTCCTTGACCCCCGCCATGTAGTAGCCCGTCATCGCGTGGGCGAAGTGGTGCGGGACGAACACCACCTTCGCCGGGTCCGGGGTGAACCCGGTACGAGCGGCGAAGTCGGCCAGGATCGCGTCGTGTCCCAGCACCGTGGCGAACACCATGCCGATATGGTTGAGACGAACCAGCTTCTGTGTCGGCGGCATCGGGATCGACGCCAGTTCAGCCAGCGTGCTGTCGAAGACCTTGGCGTCGAAGTTCCACGGGATCGCGATCAGGTCGACGTCATCGAACCCGATCCCCGCATGATCCAGGACCCAGCGGATCGAGTTGGTCGGGAAGTCTGAGGTCTTCTTCTGCCGGTTGAGGCGCTCCTCCTCCACCGCGGCGACCAGCTCGCCGTCCACGAGCAGCGCCGCGCCGGCGTCGTGCCCGAGCAGATAATGCCTCTCGGTGCCAACTGCGCCATAATGTTCGGCAAACATCTCCGCGCTGCGGGAAAAGCCGTTGCACCCCAGAATGATCATCAGCCGGCTTCCTTAATCTGGTATTTCGCTGCGGTTTCAGCTGCTTCTCGTTCAGATTTCCCTCTCGGAAGCTATCCGCGTGCCGATCGCCGGACAAGATGCTCAACACACCGGTGGGCATGCATTCCTCACGGCGGTATGCCGTCTCGCGGGGGTGACGTACCGTCCAGCACGGCGGCCATTGGTAGGCGCGCAGCGCAACGATCGATCCCGGTCACGGTCGTCGGCGCGTACGCTGAGACCCCACGCCGCCCCGCGTCTCGACGAACTGTTGTGGGGGCCCGCCGACCCGCGACGGTCAGGCCCGCTCCGGGATCGAGTTGGCTCGGAGGCCGCTCGATCCCGGAGCGGGGTGGCTACAGAGTGCGGGAGAGGCGATCGGCGAGGATCCGGGCGAACCGCGACGGGTCGGCCAGGTCGCCGCCCTCGGCGAGCAGCGCGGTGCCGTAGAGCAGCTCGGCGGTCTCCGCGAGGGAGTCGCCGGTGACCCCCTGCTCGTGTGCCTTGCGCAGGCCGGTGACGAGCGGATGGGTCGGGTTGAGCTCCAGGATCCGCTTGACCTTCGGCACCTCCTGCCCCATCGCCCGGTACATCTTCTCCAGGGTGGGCGTGAGGTCGTGGGCATCGCCGACCACGCAGGCCGGCGAGGTGGTCAGCCGCGACGACAGGCGGACCTCCTTGACGTGGTCCGCCAGCACGGTGCCCATCCAGCCGAGCAGGTCGGCGTACTCGGTGCGCTGCCGCTCCCGCTCGGCCTCGGCCTCGGTACGCTCCTGCTCGGTGTCCAGGTCGACCTGCCCCTTGGCGACCGAGCGCAGCGTCTTGCCGGCGTAGCTGCCGACCCGCTCGACCCAGACCTCGTCGACCGGGTCGGTGAGCAGCAGCACCTCGTAGCCCTTGGCCCGGAACGCCTCCATGTGCGGGGAGTTCTCGATGGTGGCCCGGTTCTCGCCGGTGGCGTAGTAGATGTCGCTCTGGCCGTCGCGCATGCGGTCCACGTAGCCGGCCAGGTCGGTCTGCTCGGCCGGGTCGTGGGTGGAGGCCACCGACAGGATCTCCAGCAGGGTCTCCTGGTTGTCGGTGTCCTCCAGCAGACCTTCCTTGACCGCCGGCCCGAACTCGCCCCAGAAGGTGCGGTAGCGCTCCGGCTGGTCGGTCTTGAGGTCCTTCACCGTGGCGAGGATCTTCTTGACCAGGCGACGGCGGACGGCGCGGATCTGACGGTCCTGCTGGAGGATCTCCCGGGAGATGTTCAGCGACAGGTCGTGGGCGTCCACCACACCCTTGACGAACCGCAGGTAGTTGGGCATCAACGCGTCGCAGTCGTCCATGATGAACACGCGCTTGACGTAGAGCTGCACCCCCCGGCGGCCCTGCGGGGAGAACAGGTCCAGCGGCGCGTGGGTGGGGATGAACAGCAGCGCCTCGTACTCGAAGGTCCCCTCCCCGCGCATGTGGATGATTTCGAGGGGGTCCGCCCAGTCGTGGCTGACGTGCTTGTAGAACTCGTGGTACTCGGCGGGCTCGACCTCGCCGCGCGGGCGGGCCCACAGCGCCTTCATCGAGTTGAGCGTGACGGTCTCGGTGGTGGCGGGGGTGTCGTCGGCGCCGGGCCGCTCGACGGTCATCCGGATCGGGTGGGCGATGAAGTCGGAGTAGCGCTTGACGATCTGCCGGATCGTCCACTCGGCCGTGTAGTCGTGCAGGTTGTCCTCGGCGTCGGCGGGCTTGAGGTGCAGCGTCACCGTCGTGCCCTGGGGGGCGTCGTCCAGCTCGGTGATGGTGTAGGTGCCCTCGCCGGTGGACTCCCAGCGGGTACCGCCGCTCTCGCCGGCCCGCCGGGTGACCAGCTCGACCCGTTCGGCGACCATGAACGCGGCGTAGAAGCCGACGCCGAACTGACCGATCAGATCCTGCGGGTCACCCGCGTCCTTGGTCTCCCGCAACTGCCGCAGCAGCTCCGCGGTGCCGGACTTGGCGATCGTGCCGATGACGGAGACCACCTCGTCACGGCTCATGCCGATGCCGTTGTCCCGCACGGTGAGGGTGCGGGCGTCCCGGTCGACCTCGATGGCGATGTGCAGGTCGCCGGTGTCGACGGCGAGGTCCTTGTCGACCATCGACGCCAGGCGCAGCTTGTCCAGCGCGTCGGAGGCGTTCGAGATCAACTCGCGGAGGAACACGTCCTTGTTCGAGTAGATCGAGTGGACCATCAGCCGGAGCAGCTGACGCGCCTCGGCCTGGAACTCCAACGTCTCGGCCCGGTCGTTCACACCAAGTCCTTTCCGGTCGTCACGGCGGTTCGCGGAAAGGATACGAGTCGTCGCGCTGCGCGTGCGTCGGGTGGTCCGCTTGTTCTCAACGCGGATTGATCAGCACGGCGTAATCGGCCGCGGTGAGCGGCCCCGACGACAGCGAGCCGTCCGCCCGGGGGACGCTCAGCGGCGTGCCACCCTCCAGGAACAGCACCGCCGTGACGTCGGTGCGGGCGGTGAGCGTGCAGACGATCTGACCGTGGGCCAGCCGACCGTCGCTGCGGCCGGTGTCCACCGCGGTCAGCCCGACGGTTACCCGGGCCAACCCGTCGACCAGCTCGACCACCGCGCTGGTGAAGGCCCCCGGCAGAGCGCTGGTCAGCCCGTCGTCGCGCTCGGCCGGGGTCGGCCCGGTCAGCAGGGCCCGCAACTGCGCGTCGAGCGCGGGCACCTGGTCGGCGCGGCGGATCACCGGCACCAGGCGTTCGTCGCGGGAGAAGTAGAGCACCTCGGTGACCGCGCCGGTCTCGGCCGCCGTCGGTGCCGCGGTGGCGGTGGACGGGAAGGACACCGGTGGCGGGGTGACCGCGCGGGGTTGGTCCTCGGCGGGCACCCCGCACGCCCCGAGCAGGGCGAGCACCGTGGCGACCGCCAGGGCCACCCCGGTCAACCGCACGGCCCGAACGGTACGCCCGATTCGGGCAGGTTGGCCGGCCTGCACGGGCCCGACGATGGCGGGTCGGGTCATCAGACGCTCCCGGGCAGAGTGATGCGGAACCGGGCACCGCCCTCCGGGCGGTCGCTGACCGAGGCGTCTCCACCGTGCGCGGCGGCGTGCTGGGCCACCAGGGCCAACCCCAGGCCGGTGCCGTCGCCGCCACCACGGTAGTTGGCCGCCCGGCCCCGGACGAAGCGGTCGAAGATCACCTTGCGGTCCTCCATCGGCACTCCCGGGCCCTCGTCGTCGACCTCGATCACACCCGTGTCCGCGGCATGGGACAGCCGCACCGCGACCGGTCCCGCGCCGTACCGCTCGGCGTTGTCCAGCAGGTTGGCCAACACCTGGGCGACCCGGCGACGGTCCACCCCCCACTCGTCCGGTGTCCCCGCCGCCAGCTGCACCATCGACTCCGGCAGGTCCCGGTCCCGGCACGCCTGTCGGGCCAGCTCGGGCAGGTCGACCGGCTCCCGGTGCACCGGTTGGTCACCACGGGCCAGGTCCAGCAGGTCGTTGACCAGTTGCTGAAAGCGCTCGATCTCGTCGGCGACGAGCCGGGCCGCGGTGGCGGTCCGCTCGTCCTGGTTCTCCCGGCGGCGGGACAGCACGCTCGCGGCGGCGGCGAGGGTCTGCAACGGCGACCGCAACTCATGGCTGACGTCGGCGGCGAAGCGCCGGTCCCGGTCGATCCGCCCGGCCAGCTCGTCGACCATCCGGTTGAAGGAGGTGGAGATGCGGGTCAGGTCCGGGTCGGTGTCCGGGGCGAGCCGAGTGGTGAAGTCGCCGGCCGCGATCCGTTCGGCCGCGTCGGCGACGGCGGTCAGCGGACGCAGCCCGTGTCGGGTCGCGTACCAGCCGAGGGCCGCCCCCGACCCGGCGACCATGATCGCTACCGCGGTGAGCGCCAGCGCCAGCACCTGGAAGGTCTGCTCCAGTTCCCGCAGCGAGGCGATCTCGTAGAAGGCGGCCGACTCGGACAGCGGCACGCCGACCAGCATCACCGGGTCGTCGTTGACGCGGACCCGCTGCACCGCCGGCTCCCCCGCCGAGACCAGGTCCTGAAGCCGGGCCGGCACGATGGTGGTGAGCCCGGTGTCGGCGCTGCGCGCGTACCACTCGCCGTCGAGCAGCACCAGGGGTCGTCGGCCGGTGCCGGTGTCCAGCACCCGCAGCGCCTCCGCGACGTCCGGGTTCTCGGTGTTCAGGCCGGCGCGGACCACCGCCGCGTCGTAGTACGCCGCCCGCAGCACGGTGCGCTCCCGCTCGTCGAGCAGGGTGCGGCGGGTCAGCTCGTACGACACCAGGGCCATCGAGGCGGACAGCAGCAGCGCGCCGATCGCGAACGCGGCGGTGACCCGGGCCCGCAGTCCGAGACGTCTCATCGTTGCAGTTTGTAACCCAGGCCGCGCAACGTCACCAGGTGCCGGGGGTTGGCCGGATCGGCCTCGATCTTCTGGCGCAGCCGACCGACGTGCACGTCGACCAGCCGTTCGTCGCCGCTGTCGTACCCCCAGACGCGGCTGAGCAGTTGCTGGCGCGACAGCACCCGGCCGGCGTGTTCGGCCAGCTCGCACAGCAACCGGAACTCCGTACGGGTGACCGCGACCGGCTCGCCGGAGCGGCGCACCTCCCCCGCCTCGGGGCTCACCTCCAGGTCACCGAAGGCGAGCACCGGTACCGGCTCGGGACCGTCGGGTGCGGTCACCGCCCGGCCACGTCGGCGCAAGGCGCGCAGCCGAGCGGTCAGCTCCTTGATCGCCACTGGCTTGACCACGTAGTCGTCGGCGCCGGCCTCCAGCGCGGCGACGATGTCGTGGGTGTCGTCGCGGGCGCTGACCACGACGATCGGAACGTCGTCGTCGCGGCGCAACTGGCGGATGCCCTCGAAGCCGTCGATACCGGGCAGCATCAGGTCGACGAGAACGTAGTCTGCGGGATCCCGGCGCTGCGTGCGCAGCCCCTCCTCAGCGGTAGCCGCTCCCCGGGCCTCGTAGCCCTCGTCCTCCAGAGCGAGCAGCAACGCCAACCGGATCCGGTCGTCGTCCTCGATCACCAGTACCGCTGTCATACCGGAATCATCCCCAAGCCCCGACCGCCGGGCCAACCACGATCGACAACAGGGGGTTTTGTCACGCAACTGTCATCCTTCCGCGCGGTGGCCGCCAACCCCGCTGGGCAGGGTGAGAGCCACTCGAAGACCGTAGGAGAGGGGGCCTGGGCCGTGACCGCACCACGACGCCCCGAGTGCTCGGTGCCGCTGGTGGAGGTGTCCATCACCGAGTTCGATCTGAGCTGCCTGCCCGAGACCGGCGCGGTGCTCGATCAGCTACTGGCCCTGCGCCCCGCGCAGGTCGTGATCGACCTGGCCGGCTGCCGGCACATCGACGCCGCCGCCATCGGCCTGCTGCTCGATGTGCACCGCCGGATGGTCCGCGCCGGAGGTGTGCTGGCGGTACGCAATCCGAACCCGCGCATCACCCGGATCCTGCAGACCGCCCGACTGGACCAGATCCTGCCGGTGCACACCGACGCCGGAGCCGCCCCAGCGGCCCCGGACGCAGCTGCCTCCGCCGAAGCGGCAGTCCTACCGGCCGGCGGGACACCGTCGCCGGGTGCGGGGCCGCGCGCTGCCGCGTACGGCCGCGCCGCGGTCACCGTGCGCGCCTGACCCCACCAGACTGTGAGCACGAGGAGCAGCATGACCAGCGCCGGGATCGTCGCGGCTCTCGCCGTGGGCCTTGCCGTCGGCGCCCTCGGCCGACTGGTCCTGCCCGGCCGCCCGGCCGTGCCGCTGTGGCTCACCACGACCATCGGCGCTGTTGCCGCGCTGCTCGGCGCCGTCACCGCCTGGCTCGCCGGCGTTCAGGGGTTCAGCATGCTGGGTCTGGTGGTGCAGGCCGGGCTCGCGGCGATCGCGGTGGTGATCGTGGTCGCGACGACCGGCAGGAAACGCTCCGACTCCCGGTGAGTAGTCCGCACGGCGACGGTGCTCCGCCCGCCGCCCCGAGTTCCGTACCCCGGCCGACCGACTGTGGCACCGGAGAGGAAGCAGGATGACCGTCGTACCGGACGACAACCTGATGACCCTGATCTGCGACGTCTGTGGCGACACCACCACCGGCACCGCCTGCGTGCTGCCCGACGCCGAGGTTGTCTGGACGCTGGTCTCCGAGCACGGGTGGAGCGGTTCACCCTTCGCCACCGGTCCGCACCGCTGTCCGCGGTGCAGTTCACTGCCGCCGGGCAGCCCACTTGGTGACGGCGACCGCGGCAGGTCGGGCGGCGGCGCCAAGGGGGCGGCGGCACCCGCGGACAGCGGTCTCGCCCCGGGCACCGGCGATCCGCTGCGGGCCGCGCTGCGCGCCGCGTTCGACGTGGCCGGGACGGTGGTGGTGGACCTGACCCACGTGCAGGTCATCGACTCACTGGGGCTGGGCATGCTCGTCCGGGCCCACCGTGACGTACGCGAGCAGGACGGGCAGCTGTGTCTCGCCGCGCCGTCGAGGTTCATCCGTACCGTGCTGCACACCATGAAGCTCGACGGGGTCTTCCCGATCTTCGACAGCCTCGACGACGCCCTCGATCAACTGAGTGCCGCGGCGGTGCAGAACGCCGTCTCGGCCGGCATCTCGTCGGTCGACGTGACGCCCAACGACGTGCCACGGCCCGCCGCCCAGGTGTCGTCGCTGCCCACGAGCCGCCGTCCGGCAAGCCGCGTCACCGTCTGACCTCGGCGGGACTGCCCTGGCCGCCCGCGACGACGCCGGGCCATCCGGCGTCGACGGATCACCTCGCACGCCGGGGCACGGCAGTGACGGAGTCGCAGCGCCGATCCGGCCAGGGCGGAGCCGCCGCCGACCGCGTACGGGGCGAAGTGATCGACCCGAGAGCAACGTTGATGATTGTCTGATAACGCACCAGTAGTTTTCGGTAGTCGTCAATCCGCCGACGTTCTTCTCGTACCGGGACAGCCCGGAGGTCGGTGATCCATGCCCGAATCCCGTAATGCCGGCGTCATATCCACGCGACATCGCGGACGGCCCGGATTCCTGCTCGGCGTGGCGCTGGTGACGGCCGGCGTCCTGTTTCAACTGCCTGACGTGCGGATGATGATCGAGCATGCCCGCATGGAACCGGCGCAGCCCGGCATGCGGGGTATGCCGGGTGTGGAGGGCGCTCCCCCCGGCGAGCCGATGGACATGTGGACGCCGACGATGATCCTCGGCATGCTGCTGCTCCTCGCCGGCCTACTGGTGGCTGGGCGGGCGTTGTTCGCGGGCATCCAGCGACCGGACTCCGAAGGCGTCGCCGTGGAGTCGATCGAGCACGGTCGGCTGAGACCGGCCTACTGGACCACCTGCGCGGTGCTGACCATCGCCCTCGTGGTGGACATCATGAAGCCACTCACCCTCGGCTTCGTCATGCCCGGCATGAGCGACGAGTACGACATGTCGCTCGAATCCATCTCGATCCTGCCTCTGGTCGCCCTCACCGGCACCGCCGTCGGTTCGGTCCTCTGGGGCCTGCTCGGCGACCGGTACGGGCGGCGGACCGCCCTGCTCCTGGCCACCCTGCTGTTCATCGGCACCTCGGCATGCGGGGCGATGCCCAGCTTCGAGTGGAATCTGGTGATGTGCTTCGCGATGGGTACCTCCGCCGGTGGCCTGATGCCCCTGGTGTTCACGCTGATCGCCGAGCTGACCCCACGTCGACACCGCGGCTGGGTGGCGGTGACCGTCGGTGGGATCGGTGGTCTGGGCGGGTACCTGGCGGCCAGCGAGGCGGCGCGCCACCTTGAGCCGGCGCTGACCTGGCGCGCGCTCTGGCTGATCGGGCTGCCCTCCGGGCTGCTGCTGTTGCTGATGGCACCGCTGATTCCCGAGTCGCCGTTGTATCTGCTGCGCGCCGGCCGGCGCACCGAGGCGGAGGCGGTGCTCCGTCGTTACGGATCCCGTCTTGGTGCCACGCCACCGGCCGCCGGGCTCGCGGCGACACGCCTCGGCGTAGGAGCGATGCTGCGGGCGTATCCCGTCGTGACGTCGGTGATCGGCGTGGTCGGTGTCGTGTGGGGGCTGGTGAATTTCGGCTTCCTGGTCATGTTGCCAGCGCAACTGCGCGATGCCGGGCTGGCCGGTGGCGTCGCGAGCGGACTGCTGGCCGACTCGGCGCTCTACTCGACCCCGGCCCTGGCTCTCGTCGTGCTGCTCTACGCGGCCTGGAGCGGTCGGCGGGCGCTGGCGTTGTTCATCGCGATCACCGCGATCGGGCTCGGCGGAGTGGCCCTCTGGACCGCCGACCGCGGCGGGACGGTGCTGCTGTTGGCCTCCATCGGCGTGCTGGTGCTGTCGCTGTCCGCGGTCAACGCGATGCTGCTGCCCTACAGCGCCGAGATCTACCCGACCGCGATGCGGGCCACCGGCTCCGGCTTCGCCGGTGCGGCCACCAAGGTCGGTGGCATCCTCGGACCGTCCACCATGCTGCTGGTCCTCTCCCTCGGTCACGGGCTCGTGCTGCCGGCCATCGCGCTGGGTGCGCTGTGTCTGGTCGCCGCCGTCCTGCTGCTGGTGTTCGGGCCGGACCTGGGCGCTTCCGTCGGGCCACTCGCGCGTCAACGGCGCGGGCGAGAGGTTCCTGGCGCGCGGTTGAACCGATCCACCACCTCCGCCCGTACCTGAGTGCGAAGGGAGTGGCCCATGAAGCGCCTTACCCCGTTGCTCACCCTCCTGTCGGGGGCGGTGACGGCTGCCGTGCTGTTCACGATGAGTGCACAGGCATCCCCGCCGGGCACCCAACCCGCGTCCGGTGGAGGTGCACCGGCCGCCGCGCCGGCCCCACCCGCCGACGTGGAGGTGGAGCCCGACGCGGCTGCGCCCGGGGAGGAACCGACCGACCCCGACGCCGACGCCCGGCGACCGGCCGGCACCTCGCCGCCGGCGGATCCGGACGCCTCGTCGGCCGGCACCGAGGTGACGTCGGTCGAGCAGAACTGGATCGGTGAACTCGAAAACGGGGCCACCATCGCCATCACCGTCGCCGACGGCAGGGCCGAGGCGTACGTCTGCGACGGCCGGAGCATGGAGCTGTGGCTGTCCGGCACGGTACGCGACGGCAGGATCGAGCTGACCGGCAAGGACGCGAAGCTGACCGGTGTCATCCGGGGTGACCGCGTCAGCGGTGAGATGGTCGTCGGCGTACGGCGCTGGAAGTTCACCGCCCGACCCGACGACACGTCGGCCGGCGAGGCGGTGGTGAAGTCCGGTTCGGGCACCGCTCCGGCGATCTACCGGGTGACCGACGAGACCCGTAAGGCCGGCTTCGACGGCGGCTGGATCATGCTGCCCGACGGTACCCAGATCGGCATCGTCACCTGGAACGGCCAGCCCATTCCGGCACCGCCGTTGGACCCCGCCTTCAACAGCACCGTCGTCAACGGAGTGACCCTCGTCGCCGAGCCGGTCGTCCCCGGGACGCGGTGATGTCCCAGCACCGGCAGGGCGGGGCACGCACCGTGCCCCGCCGGGCGCCTGAGCCCACCGTCGAGGTGATGCGTGACTTCGGGGCCCCGCCGCCGAGCGCGCCGAGACGGCGACCCTCGCTGCTGGTGCCGCTGGCGGTCGGGGCCGGGGTGGCGGTGACGCTCGGCGTCTACGGACGCACCCACACTCCCACCGGCATCGCGGTGAACGTGGCCGGCTTCTCCTCGCCGCTGACGGTGAAGGTGTGGCTCGGCACCGGGGCGGCCTTCTTCGCCGTCATCCAGCTGTTGTCCGCGCTGGCGATGTGGGGTCGGCTCGGCGGCTTCTCCCCGTCCTGGGCCGGCTCGGCGCACCGCTGGTCGGGTCGGATCGCGTTCCTGCTCACCGTGCCGGTCGCGGTGCACTGCCTCTACGCGCTCGGCTTCGCCGACTACGACACCCGTACGCTGCTGCACTCCCTGCTGGGCTGCTTCTTCTTCGGCACCTTCGCCACCAAGATGCTGACCCTGCCCAAGCGCGGCCTGGCCGGTTGGGTGCTCCCCACGGTCGGCGGGGTCGTGTTCGTCGCCCTGATCGCGGTCTTCCTGACCTCGTCCGTCTGGTACTTCACCACGTTCGGCATCCAGTTCTGATCCCCGGAAAGGCAAGGCACCCGCAGATGAACCACGAGCAGGCTGGCTGCTGCCGGTCGCGACGCGCCCTGCTGGCCGGTACCGGCGCGGTGGGCGTGGCCGCGTTGACCGGTTGTGCGACGTATGGTCAGCCCACGGCTGCCCCCGCGCCGCCGCCCGCGCCCGCCGGCACCTCCGGCGTCGACCCGTCGGCCGCCTCCGGCGTCGACCCGTCCGGCACGCCGGGCGACGACGGCGCGGACGCCGGTCCGCCGGCACTGGCCACGCTGGCCGACATCCCGGTTGGTGGCGGCGCGATCTTCGCCGACGCCGGCGTGGTGGTGACCCAGCCGACCGACGGGACCATCAAGGCGTACTCGGCGACCTGCACCCACCAGGGCTGCACGGTCAGCTCGGTCTCCGACGGCACCATCGTCTGCGCCTGCCACAACAGCGTGTTCGACATCGCCGACGGTTCGGTACGCAGCGGCCCGGCAAGGGCGCCGCTGCCCGCCGCGAACGTCACCGTCGACGGGGACGCCATCCGGTTGGCCTGACCCGGCGCCCGGCGATGCGAACGCGGTGACGCGGCCCACCCAGGCCCGGGCCGCGCGGGGCCGTCCGGGGTGGCGTCACGCCCCCGGACGGCCCCTGCCCCACCCACGGAACCGCCGGGTGGGGCAGGGACACCCATCGTCAGGACGCGGTGCAGGTCAGCCCGGAGGGCGTACCCGATCCGCTGCCGGTCAGCCCGAACGTGGTGCTGGTGCCGGCGGCAAGCTGCCCGTTGTAGGGCTCGTTGCGCACCGTCACCGTCGTTCCGGAGGTGGTGAGCCGGCCGTTCCACAGCGACGCGATAGTGGTGCCGGCGGGGGCGGTCCAGCTGACCGTCCAGCCGGTGATCGCCGACGTGCCGGTGTTCTCTACGGTCACTTCCGCCTGGTAGCCACCCTGCCAGGAGCTGGTGACCCGGTACGTCGCGGCGCACCCGCCGTCGCCGTTGTCGTTGCCGGCCGGGGTGGTGACGGTCGACGACGGCGAGGCCGCCGACACGTTGCCGGCCGCGTCGCGGGCCCGCACGGTGAAGGTGTAGCTGGTCGAGGCGCTCAGTCCGGTCGCCCGGTAGGTGGTCCCGGAGACCGTGCCGACCACGGTGGCCGCCCCGGAGCCGGTGGCCCGCAGCACCTCGTACGAGGTGACACCCACGTCGTCCGTGGCCGCCGCCCAGTTCAGCGTGGCGGCGGTGGCAGTCACCTCGGTGGCGGCCGGCCGACCCGGTGCGGTCGGCGCGGTGGTGTCACCGGGGCCGGGGCCACCGGCGTAGCGCTCGGCGAGGCTCATGCCGGTGGTGGAGTCGGCGCCACCGAGGCGCACCTGGTGGTCGAGGCCGACGAACTTGCCGTTGTGCTGCCACAGCGCGGGCTTGAGCATCTGGTTGTACTTCGTCTCGTCCCAGCTCGCCCAGTCGTCGAGCAGCAGGCCCCCGGTGTCACCGGAGTTGGGGTTGAGACACCAGAACGTGTGGTGGATGCCGTTCTCGATCATCAGGTCGCGCAGCGCGGCCATCCAGCGGTCCTGCCGGGCGTCCTGACCCAGCCGGCCGCCCCACTCCCCGATCAGCAACGGCGCGATGTTCTGCTCGTGGATGTAGAACCAGTTCGGCCGCCACACGTCGTTGGTCAGCGAGTCCTTGTCGAAGTCGCCCTCGAACCACGGCTGCTCGTACACCAGGGGTCCGTAGTCGTGCGGGGAGTAGACGAGCTGGTCCTGCTGGGCACCGAGGTCGATCGGGTGCTCGGCGACGCCGCGCAGGTTGCCGCCCCACCAGTTGTAGTGGTAGTTGGGGCTGCGGTCGGGGTTGGTGTTCGGCGAGTCCCAGGTGGCACCGGCGCGCGGGTAGATCTCGATGCCCTCGCAGAGGATCAGCAGGTTCGGGTTGATCGCCAGAATCCGCCGGCCCGCCGTCTCACACGCGTACTTGAAGTTGTCCTGGTCGGTGCTGGAGTCCCACTTGGCCCGCTGGGGATCGTTCGGCGTCCCGTGCGGCTCGTTCTGGACGTCCATCGCGACGATCGTGTCGTTGGTCCGGTAGCGGGTGGTGATCCACTCCCAGCCCTGGAAGAACAGCTCCGGGGTGATGCTGCCCTTCCACCACACCGGATAGACGTGGCCGGAGTTGTCCGCCTCGGCGCTGTGCACGTCGAGCATGACCTTCAGCCCGTACTTCTCGCACAGCGCGAGCCAGTGGTCGAAGACCTGGAGGTTGTTCAGGCCCTCCAGCTCCGGGTTGACGAACGTGTTGACGTTCGGCCGGATCGTCTGCCCGGCCTTCCACTCCAGCAGCAGTTGGGTGGAGATGGGCACCCGGACGATGTTGATGCCGCGCTGGGCCATCTGGCGGGTGATCGATTCGAGGTTGCCCGACCACAGGCCGTGGAAGACCCGCTCGCTGGCGTTGAAGCCGAACCAGTTCGCCCCGGTGAGCCAGACCTGGTTGCCGGCCTCGTCGACGATCCGGTTGCCGTCGGTGTGCAGCCAGTCGGCGGTCGGCGCGGCGGCGGCCGGAGCACCGACCGTCGGCGC